>NZ_CAKJTO010000033.1:17673-46937 GCF_917627405.1 Protofrankia sp. Cj5 | reverse complement strand
TGCCGGTACCGATGCGTACCCGGTTCGTCCGGGCCGCGATGGCCGCCGCGAAGGTCAGCGGTTGCGGAAGGTAGTCATCATCGAACAGATGGTGTTCGGTCACCCAGATCGAGTCCGCGCCCAGCCGCTCCGCCTCCTGGCACATCTCCAGGGTGAAACCGTACAGGCGGGTTGGGTCCTGGCGGCGTTCCGGCGGGTTGCGGAGGTCGAAGTAGAGGCCGACCTGCATGCTCGTCTCCTTCGTCCGGACGGTGCGGGCGCGTCGTGAAGGTCTGGCCGCCTCGCCAATAAATAAGGTAGACAATACAGATGAGGCATCTTCATGTCCTCGGGTGCGTCCGGGTGCGGCGTGCCGCCTGTCGGCTGGCCGGGGAGGTTCTGTGAAGATCGATACGACGCTTCCGAAGGACATCGATGTCGTTCATCGCAACGCGCGGGAAGCCGAGGCCGCGGGCTATGACGGCCTGTGGCTGGGCGAGACGCGGCACGATCCGTTCCTGCTGTCGCTGCGGGCGTGCGACGCCACCGGCGACCTGACGGTCGGGACCTCTATCGCGATCGCCTTCGCCCGGACACCGATGACGCTGGCGAACGTGGGTTTCGACCTTGCTCGTTACTCCCGGGGGCGGTTCGTCCTCGGGCTGGGCTCCCAGGTCAAGCCGCACATCGAGCGGCGTTTCTCGATGCCGTGGTCACGGCCGGCCGCCCGGATGCGTGAGTTTGTGCTCGCGATGCGCGCCATCTGGGACACCTGGCAGAACGGAACGCCGCTGTCGTTCACGGGCGAGTTCTACACGCACACTCTCATGACGCCGTTCTTCTCCCCGGAGGCGCACGAGTGGGGCGCGCCGCCGGTGTACCTCGCGGCCGTCGGCGAGATGATGACCGAGGTGGCCGCCGAAGTGGCTGACGGCATGTTCTTCCATGCGTTCTCGACGCCGCGGTACCTGCGTGAGGTCACGCTCCCGGCGCTGGAGCGGGGCCGGGCGAAGATCGGCCGGACGCTGTCGGACTTCGTCTTGGCTGGCCCGGCGTTCGCGACGGTGGGCCGCAACGAGGCGGAGCTCGCGACGGCCATCGCCGGCACGAAGAAGCAGATCGCCTTCTACGCCTCCACGCCCGCCTACCGCGGGGTTCTCGACCTGCACGGCTGGGGCGACCTGCAGACCGAGCTGACCCGCATGAGCAAGCAGAACCGCTGGTCGGAGATGGGTGATCTGATCGACGACGAGATCCTGCGGACGTTCTCCGTCGTCGGTTCGCCCACGGAGGTCGGCAAGGGCCTGCGGGAACGGTACGGCGATGTCGCCACTCGCATCACCTGCTATGCGACCTATGAGAGCGACCCGGCCATGTGGCCGGAGGTCCTCGACGCCATCCGCGGCTGAGCGCTCCTGCCGGCGCGGGGGCTGGCCCAACCGTCGGTAGTGGCCGTCAGGTAACCGATCAGGGAGAGAAATGAGCATTCTGGACGGCAAGGTCGCCATCGTGACCGGGTCGGGGCGCGGTCTCGGCCGCGCGCACGCGCTGCTGCTCGCGAGCCAGGGCGCCCGGATCGTCGTCAACGACCCGGGCGTGGCCTGGGACGGTGCCGGCAAGGACGAGGGACGGCCCGCGCAGCAGGTCGTGGACGAGATCGTCGCCGCGGGCGGCGAGGCGGTCGCGAACTTCGACAGCGTCGCGGACTGGAAGGGCGCCGACGGGCTCGTCCAGCAGGCTGTGGACACCTTCGGCGGCCTGGACGTCCTCGTCAACAACGCCGGGTTCGTCCGCGACAAGATGTTCTTCAACCTCGACGAGGACGACTGGGACTCCGTCATCGAGGTGCACCTCAAGGGCCATTTCGCCCCGGCCCGGTTCGCGGCCCGGTACTGGCGGGCCCGCGCGAAGGCCGGCGAGGAGGTCTACGGCCGAATCATCAACACCACCAGTGAGTCGGGCCTCGTCGGCAACTTCGGGCAGGCCAACTACGCGGCCGCGAAGGCCGGGATCAGCGCGCTCACCGTCGTGATGGCCCGCGAGCTGGCCCGGATCGGTGTGACGGCCAACGCGATCGCGCCCCGGGCGCGCACCCGCATGACGACCCAGACCTTCGCAGGCTATGGGCAGGTGGCGGAGGGCAGCTTCGACGACCGGGCGCCCGAGCACGTCAGCCCGCTGGTCGGCTGGCTGGCCAGCCCGGCCGCGGCCGACATCACCGGCCAGATCTTCCACGTCTACGGCTCGGTCGTCTCGGTCTTCCGCGGTTGGGAGATCGCCGCCACCATCGACGCGGGCGAGCGGGCCTGGACAACCGAGGAACTGGTGGCCGAGGGGCCGCGGCTGTTCGTGAACCACGATCCGGGACTGCCCCCGACCCTGCCCGGGGTCGCGGCGAAGGACTGAGCTCTCCCGTCGTCGCCCGCCCCGCCCCATCGCCTGACGGGCGGGGCGGGCAGTCACAGCTGATGGTCAACTCGAAGGGGAGCGCGGTGTCGGACGACCTGATCCTTTGCGCAACTGACAGTGACGGTGTCGCGACCGTGACGTTCAACCGTCCGGACCGCAGGAACGGCTGGTCACCCGAGCTGGAGGCGGCCTACTTCAGCCAGCTCGACCTGCTCGACCACGATCCGGACGTCCGTGCGGTCGTGCTCACCGGCGCGGGCACCACCTTCTGCCCCGGGCTGGACACCAGCCGCCTCAACAGCAGCGCAGGCAAGGGACTCGATCTGTCCGGGCGCCCGCCACAGTACCGGCCGCGGACCCTGCGCAAGCCGCTCGTCGCCGCTGTCAACGGGGGATGCGCCGGTATCGGGCTCGTCCAGGCGCTCATGTGTGACGTCCGCTTCGCCGCCCGCGGCGCGAAGTTCTCCACGGCGTTCGCCCGTCGTGGGCTCGCGGCCGAGTACGGCCTGAGCTGGGTCCTGCCCCGCTACGTCGGGCTGGAGAACGCGCTGGACCTGCTGCTGTCGGCCCGGACGTTCGACGCGGACGAAGCCCTCCGGCTCGGGCTGGTCAGCCGGGTGGCCGAACGCGACGACGTGCTCGCGCAGGCCCAGGCCTACGCGGGTGAGCTGGCCCGCAACTGTGCGCCGACGGCGATGGCCGCCATCCGCCATCAGGTCTATGGCGATCTCGAGGTGGGCCTGGACGAGGCACTGCGCAGGTCGTTCCGGGTGATGGAGGTGACCAACGGGGCGGGCGACTTCGCCGAGGGAGTCGGGAGTTTCCTGGAGCGTCGTCCGCCGCGGTTCGCTCCGCTGGCCGACGACTTCGACCCGAGCGCGCTGCTCGGTGCCCCCGTGCCCGGCGGCCACCTGGCGGCTGACGACGTCCTCGGCTGACGCTTCCCCGGACCCACATCATCAGGCCGACGCTGTGGATGGGAGATCGCGGAGATCGCGGAGGTCAGGAGGTCAGGCAACGAGCCGACGTGTATACCCGGCCTCTACCAGCGCCTGGTAGGCCGCGTGTACGTCGGGCGGGATCGGCTGGGGGATAGCGAAGTCGCGGTCGGCGTAGACCCAGATGCGTTGGGTATCGCCCACCAGCATCGACACGACCCGGCCGACGTCTCCGATGGTCGTCACGTAGTCGTCCAGCGTGAGTGGCAGAGATGCGCATTGGACGGTGACCTCCGGCCAGAGCTTGCGGCAGGTGGCGTACGCTCGCCGCTGCTGGTAGGGCCGGGAGATTAGGGTAGCTGATCGAACTGTATGGCCCTGGTTGCGTAGGAGATCGCGGGCCAAGGTGATGTTCTCACCGGTGTTGCGTGCCAGCGGCTCGATCAGGATGGCGGCATCCGGGACGCCGAGGGTCAATGCGTGCTCGCGGTAGTGGACCGCCTCACCTCGAGGGAACACGGTAAGAGTGGTAGGCGCGTTCGCGCCGGTGAAGACGATGTGCGGGTACAGCCCTCGTCGGTAAAGGTCCGCTGCGCAGGTGGCTACGGCAAGATCGTGGCTACCCAGTCCAATGCCCACATCGGTGGGCCGCAGCTCGTGGCGCAGGTTGTGGTAGTCCCATAGGATCCGCACGCAGTCGCGGATAGCGGCAGGGATGGCGGCAGGCCGTCCGCCGCTGGTCATGACGCCGACCGGGCGGAGTCGGGCACCTCGAAGCTGTAAGACCAGGTGAACCGCGACGCGGCATGCACCCCCACGGCGTACTCGACCACGACACCATCCGCTGTGCGGGCCGTGCGATGCAGTTCGACGACCGGCTCGCCGGAAGGCAAGGACAATGTCTCCAGCTCCGCGGGAGTCGGCATCCGTGCTTGGAGCTCCTCGGTCATGTGCGCGATTTCCAGACCCTGCTCATACAGCACACGGAACCCGCCGCCGGGTCCAGCCGGCCCGGCGGTGAGCTCCAGCAGACGGGTGCCCTCGACGTGTTCGGGACGGTAGTAACTCGTCAGTGTGTGCGTGGGCGTGCCCTGTTCGCGGACCAGCCTGGCCCGCTCGTACACGTCGGCTTCGTCTGGTAGACCGAGTGCGGCCGAAACCCTGGCCGGAGCGGGGATCCGCCGTACCGTCTGCGTCTGATCGTTACGTTCCCATGTACGGCCGGACGCGATCCTGTCCGCAATGAACGCCACTTGGTCGCAGTCGCGCCATTTGGCCTTGTCATACCGATCGACACCGAGCCGCCGCAATGGCGGCCGAGGCCGTACATAGACGCCCGCGCCCGTTCGCCCGACCACAAGTCCTTCCTCCTTCAGTTTGGTCACCGCGAGACGAGCGGTCTCAGCCGCGACCTTGTAGCGCCGAGCCAGCTCAGCAGTGGAGGGGAGCGCGGCTCCTGGCTCGAGCCGTCCGGACTCGATATCGGCCCGCAGGTCGGCTCGGATGCGCTCCGAGGCGCCTCGTCTGCTGGTCACAACGCCGAGTCTAAGCATCTTCCTAGGAAGGTATTGACCTACCTAGGAAGGTAGGGAAGGCTGGGGATCGCACCAATCTTCCTAGGAAGGTTGCCTGTGGCCGGAGCTCTCACATCCTGCCGGAGACCTTGATCCCAACCCCCTGCGCCGAGGAGGCCGAGACCCGTGTCTGATTCTGCTTCTGCCCGCTCGCCTGATGGATACGTCGACTGGCGGCATGGTGCCGTCTGCCGCGGCGATGATCCCGAGCTGTTCTTCCCGGTCGGTAGGACGGGGCCCGCTGTGGAGCGTCAGATCGCGATGGCCAAGGCGGTATGCGGCCGCTGCCCAGTGACTCGGGGCTGCCTGGACCAGGCAGTGAATACCGGAGAGGACACTGGCGTCTGGGGTGGTCTGGACCCGGACCAGCGACGGAGCCTGGTTCACAGCGAAGCCCGGCTCCCGCTCCAGGCGCTCATGCCATGAGCGCCCTCACCCCGCGGTCGTCCGCGACGGCCGAGCAGATGACACGGGCGTTGACGGTCGTCCGGGACCAGGCCGCAGTGTTATGGCAGGCGGCGTGGGAGTACGGCCGGGCGGTGGAGGCGGAGACGGACGCCCTGCTCGCCTATGCGCAGACTGTGGCCGCTGACGCCGATGAGGTGAATGTCCGCGCCGATCGCGAGGTACTCGTGCGCACGCTGGGCCGGCGGGACGCGGCCGGCCGGCGGCTGGGCCTGTCCGGTCAGCCGCCCGCGCTGGTTCGTGCGGTACGAGAACTGCTCACCGCGGCCCGGACGGGAGCCGCAGCGCGCGGCGCAGGGCCCGGGCCGCCGGCTGGAAAAGATCGGTTCCGACCGGTCAGCGTGGTTCTTTGGGCAGCCCGAGCACCTGCTCGCCCAGGATGTTGTGCTGGATCTCGACAGCGCCTCCGTAGATCGTCTCCGCTCGGGAGTTCAGGAAGCTCGCCTGGAACAGGCTCAGTTTGTAGTGGTCCCCGACCAGCATCGAGCCGGCGCCGGTCGCGTCCATCAGCAGCTCACCGAAGTCCCGGTGCCAGGTGGACCAGAACAGCTTCGAGATCGAGGACTCCGGCCCGGGGTGCGCGTTCGCGACTGCCCGGCTGATCGTGCGGATGTTCATCGCCTGCATGACCCGCAGGCCGACGTAGGCGGACGCGATCCGGTCGCGCAGCACCGGGTCGGCCGGGCGGGACTTCACGAGGTCGATCAGTGCCCGCATCTCGCGCTCGAACCCGGCCTGGAAGGGCAGCACGGTGGTGCCCCCGCGCTCGTTGCCGAGGGTGCCCATGACCACGCGCCAGCCACCGTTGACCTCGCCGACGACCAGGTCCTTGCTGGTGCGGGCGTCACTGAGGAAGACCTCGGCGAACTCCGTCCCGCCGGCCATGTTCCGGATCGGCCGGACCTCGACACCGGGCTGGTGGCGGGGCACGAGAAGCATCGAGATCCCCCGGTGCTTGGGGGCGTCCGGGTCGGTGCGGCACAGGACGTAGAGCCAGTCGGCGTACCCGCCGAACGTCGTCCATATCTTCTGGCCGTTGATCACCCATTCGTCGCCGTCGAGTTCGGCGCGGGTGCGCAGGCCGGCCAGGTCGCTGCCGGCGTCGGGCTCGCTGAAGCCCTGCCCCCAGAACTCCTCGACCTGTGTGATCTTCGGGAGGAAGCGGGCCTTCTGCTCGGGGGTGCCGAACGCGAGCAGGGTCGGCCCGAACAGGTCACGGCCGTGGACTCCCACCCAGTACGGCGCCTGCGCCCGGGCGTGCTCGACCTGGAAGATGATCTCCTGGGCCAGCGTCCCCCCGCGGCCGCCGTACTCGACCGGCCAGGCGATGTTCAGCCACTTGTCCTTCGCGAGGAGCTTCTCCCACTCCCGGCGGAGCTCCCAGGCGGTATCGTCCGCTGGGCCGCCGACGCCCAGGATGCTCCGGAAGTCACCGGTGAGATGATCGGCCAGCCATGACCGCGCCTCCTCCTGGAACTGCCTGTCCTGCGCGGTGACGGCAACGTCCATCGGCTACCTCGCCCACTCGCGCCCAGGCGGGCGCCTCTGGCTGATTCAGGATGCAAAATCGTATAAAAAGTTAGCTGATAGGTAAGGCTATAGCAAGTCCCGCGGGGCGTGCCGGGCGTGCGGTTGGTCGTGCGCTGGCTGTCGGCGGGTCCACCCACATCATCCGACGGGCTATGGTTAGCTGATTTACCTGATGGGAGAGGTGCTGTCGTGGACTTTGACCTCACGGACGAGCAGCGGATGCTGGCGCGGACCGCACGGGACTTCGTCTCGCGCACCTGCCCGCCGCGGCTGGCCAAGGAATGGGACGAACAGGGCATCCTGCCGAAGGAACTTTTTCGCGGCATGGCCGACCTCGGGTGGTTCGGCCTCCCGCTGCCCGAGGACAGCGGCGGGGGCGGCGGGACCGCGCTCGAGCTCGTCCTGCTCGCCGAGGAGCTCGGGCGTGCCAGCCTCGACATCGCCATGTGCTATTCGGGGACCTTCATCCCGGGGCTCACCCTGTTGAAGTGGGGCACGCAGGCCCAGCGCGACCGGTACCTGCCCGGCATGCTCGACGGCACCGAGCGCTTCGCCATCGCCATGAGCGAGCCGGACGCCGGCTCCGACGTCGCGGCGCTGCGCACCACCGCGGCCGACCACGGCGACCATTTCGTCCTCAACGGCCAGAAGGCGTGGTGTACGGGGGCGGGCCTGCCCGGCACGACCATCGCGATGTACGTGCGCACCGACCCGTCCGCGCCGAAGCACGAGGGGCTGTCCCTGGTGCTGGTCGATCCCGCGACCGCTGGCGTGGAGATCCGCCGGACGCCGACGCTGGCCCGGCACATCCTCGGCACCAACGAGGTCTTCCTGCACGACGTGGTCGTTCCCCGGGAGAACCTGGTCGGCCCGCTGCACGGCGGCTGGAAGGTCATGCTCTCCGGCCTCGACCTCGAGCGCGTGCTCATGAGCGGCGCATACGTCGGCGTCGCCCAGGCCACGCTCGACGAGGCACTGGAGTACGCCAAGCAGCGCCAGCAGTTCGACCGTCCGATCGGCAACTTCCAGTCGCTGTCACACGCGATGGCCGATCTCCAGGTCGAGATCGACTCCGCCCGGCTGTTGTCCTACCGGGCCGCCTGGCTGCACGCGCAGGGCCGGCCGTGTTCCCGCGAGGGCTCGATGGCCAAGCTCAAGGGGTCCGAAACCTATGTCTCGGCGGCCCGGTGGGGTATGCAGATCCTCGGCGGCCATGGCTTCGCCACCGAGAGCGTGATGAGCTTCCGCTGGCGCGAGTCCATCGTCGCGCCGATCTCGGGCGGCACCAGCCAGATCCAGCGCAACGCGATCGCGCGCAGCATGGGCCTGCGCAGCTACTGACAGCCAGTCTGACCGCAGTCTGACCGCAGTCTGACCGCAGTTGTCCCGGAACTTCCCCGGGGTTCTCCAGGAGAGGCAGCCACTGAATATGGCGGACTACGACTTCGGGGGCGTCCTCCTCGTCGAGTCGGACGGCCCGGTGCGCATTGTCACGCTGAACCGGCCGGACGCGTTGAACGCGTTCGCGGACGGCCTGCATGAAGCTGTCGCCGAGGTCTGGGCGCGCATCGCCGACGACCGGGATGCCCGCGCGGTGGTGCTCACCGGGGCGGGGCGTGCGTTCAGCGCGGGTGGCGACATCCCGGGTATGGCCAGGCAGATTGCTGACGTGGAGGTCCGCCGCCACTCGATGCGCGAGGCGCGGCGGCTCGCCGATGAGATCGTCCGCTTCCACCTCCCGGTGGTGACGGCGGTCAATGGCCCGGCGGTGGGCCTCGGGGCGACCATCGCCGTCATGAGCGATATCGTCCTGATCGCCGACACCGCCTTCCTGGCTGATCCGCACGTGCAGGTGGGCCTGGTCGCGGGCGACGGCGGCGCGGCGTTCTGGCCGCTGGCCACGAGCATCCTGCGGGCCAAGGAGTACCTGCTCACCGGTGATCGCATCCCCGCGGACCAGGCTGTCGCCCTCGGCCTGGCCAACCGGGTGGTCCCGGCCGGGGAGCTGCTGGCCGAGGCGCGCCGGGTCGCGCACAAGCTCGCCGGGCTGCCTCCGCAGGCGGTCCAGGACACCAAACGGGCGATCAACCTGCACCTGGCGCAGGCAGCCCGGCTGGTGCTGGACTTCTCCCTGGCCGCGGAGGGCGAGTCGTTCACCACCGAGGAGCTGCGCCGCAACGTCGAGAGCTTCCAGACCAGGTCATGAGCGTGTCTCCCAGCGGAACGGGTGCCGACGGCCTGCCTTGCGCACCCTTGGCGGGCCTGTTCGTGGTCGGCCTGGAGCAGGCTGTCGCCGCTCCGCTCGCCACCCGGCATCTCGCGGATCTCGGCGCCCGGGTCGTGAAGGTCGAGAACCCGCGCGGTGGCGACTTCGCCCGTGACTACGACCAGGCCATGAACGGCATGGGCGCCCACTTCGTCTGGCTCAACCGGGGCAAGGAGTCGCTCGCGCTCGATGTGAAGAAACCCGCGGGCGCTGAGGTCCTCGCACGCCTGATCGAGCGCGCGGACGTCGTCGTGCAGAACCTCGCGCCCGGTGCCGCCGCCAGGCTCGGCGTGGCCGCCCATCAGGTGCTGGAACGCCATCCGCGGGCCGTGGCCGTCGACATCTCCGGTTACGGGGAGGGTGGGCCACTGGCCGCGAAGCGCGCCTATGACCTGCTCGTGCAGTCCGAGACCGGGTCATGCTCGGTGACCGGGTTCCCCGGGCAGCCGGCGAAGCCGGGCATCCCGCTCGCCGATGTCGCCGCCGGCATGTACACGTACTCCAGTGTCCTGGCCGCTCTCCTCGCGCGAGGCCGTACCGGCACGGGGGCGGAGATCTCGGTCAGCCTGTTCGACGCGGCGGCCGAGTGGATGGGGTATCCCCTCTACTACACGCTGGGCACTGGTCTCGATCAGGAGCCCAACGGTGTGAGCTCGCCGTCGGTCGCGCCCTACGGCGCCTATCGGACCGCCGACGATCAGGTACTCGTGGTGGGGACGACGAACGACCGCGAATGGCAACGCCTCGCCGAGGATGTGCTCGGCCGCTCGGATCTTGCCACGGATCCGTCGTTGGCCGGTAACGCCGACCGGGTCCGGGACCGGCCCAGGGTCGACGCGGTACTGGGGGAGTGGGCCAGTGGACAGCTCCTGGCCGACGCCCAGGCCCAGCTGGACAAGGCGGGGATCGGCAATGCGCGCCTGAACTCGGTGACCGATCTTGTCAGGCATCCGCAGTTGGCGGTTCGGGACCGGTGGCGTGAGATCGATTCGCCGGTCGGCCCGCTGCGCGCGTTGCTGCCGCCGCCGATCTCGCCGCAGTGGTCGGTGCGGATGGGGCCGGTGCCGGCGCTGGGCGAGCACACCGACGGGGTGCTCGCGGACCTCGGCTACGAACCGGCGCAGGTGCGGGCGCTGCGGGCGGCCGGCATCGTCTGACGCCGGCCGCGGTTGGGTATGGCGGGGCAGGGCGGGGAGCGACGGTCGCGTCGCGGCAGCCCGGGTCAGGGTGGCGATGGTGTCCGCAGCGTTGTTGGATGTTGCGTTGCCTGGCCGCGGGTCGATGACCAGCACGTCGTCGGTGCTGTCGTAGGTCGCGAGGTTCGGAGCGAACCCGACGCCGCCCTTGCGGGTCGCCGCCTCGTGGTCGTTCTCGAGGCTGGCGACGACAGTATGCAGGGCGGGTCGTCGTCCCGCACGGTTTTGATCCACGTGTCGAGGTCTTCGCTGCGGCGCCCGGTGGGTAGGGGTAAACGCGCGTACCTGGGCGGCCAGGACGGTCATCTGCGGACAGCTTGCGACCAGGTCGTCTCGGTGCCACCGCCGGTGATCGGGCAGGTTCTCGTGCCTGATCATAAGCCAGTCGACCCGGTGACGTGGGGACGGCGGGACGCGTGCGGGGTCGGGGTGTCCCTGCTGGGAGGTGGCACACGAGCAGGGTGCTGCTTATCCGGATAGCCCTGCTCGCGGATCTCGGCCAGCAGGCGGGTGGCCGCCCTGGTCAAGGGAAACACACGGATCAGGCGGAGAGCTTCCGGTCCGTTGTCTCCGACAAGCCGGAACCCTTCAGCCCGACATGAGAGTCCCGGCGCAGCGCCGAGCGTCGGCATCACCCGAGGACAAATGACTCGTCCCCGAAGTCAGCGATTATCTTCAGTTTCCCGCCGAGTGCCTGCACATAGGCGGCGAGGGTGTCGACCTCGCTCCGCTCCAGCTGCCCCTTCTCGATCCGGGACACCCGCGCCTGGGTCACGCCCATCGCCGTGGCCACCTCGACCTGGGTGGTGTGCTGACGCCGACGCACCTCGGCCAGACGGAAAGCACGAGCCTCGGCGATCATCCGCTGCGCGCCGGCGTCGATCTCAGCGTGTTCCGCGTCGGTGAACCCGAACTCCCGGGTGAGCTCCTCCCAGGAGCGCGCGTCCGGGTCGGCCCGGTGGTCGCTCATCGGTCTTCTCCCTTCTCCATCCGCCGGAGGTGGTCGGCGTACGCCGCCTCGGCGAGCGGGATCGCACTGCGGTACCAGCTCTGCCAGGTGCCGGCTTTGTCGCCGCCGACCAGGATCACCGCTTGGCGCTGCGGGTCGAACACGAACAGGAGACGTACCTCGCTCGCTCCCGCCGACCCGGGTCGTAGCTCCTTCAGGTTGGCCAGATGGGATCCCCGCACCGTGTCGACGAGGGTCCGGCCGAGGGCCGGACCCTCGATACTGAGCGCTTGGATTGCCTGGCTGATCAGTAGGAGCGTCCGGCGGTCGCCGCGACGGAGTGCGTGCAGCCACGACAGTGCCGGCTCAACCACGATGATCGACCAGGTCATCCGGCCTCCTCATCACCCGACTACAACACTGACAGCATATGTCACCTACGTTGTCGGGTCAGGAACGGGTGCTCACCGCCGGGGGCGCAGACCAGCGGCGCTTGTACGACCTGTTCGGCCACGTTTGGTCAAGGCCAGCCCCGCCACCGAGCTCAGTGAAAGACAGAGGCCACCGGGCGCTTTGGCACCCTTGGACGTGGAACTCAGCTCAGGAGATCGAGGACGGTCTGCTTGTCGGCGTCCTCCAGAAGGATCTTGCCGACGGCGGTGAGGTGCCGGCGCCAGAAGGCCTCCGCATCCTCGGTCTGATGATTGCGGATGAGCTGGACGAGCTTGGTGTTGGCGCGATGTGCCTTGCCGACAAGGGTCTGCTGCTGGTCGGGGTTGCTGACGCGCGCCATGTGCGAGGACATGGTGGCGGACTCGACAATGCGGTACAGCATCCCGACCAGCAGCCGGAGCGTCCGGTTGCCCGCCAGCTCGACGACGAGGAGGTGGAACTCCGCATCGATGAACATGAACTGTTCGTGGTCGTCGAGGGTTTCCTGGCACTTGGCCAGCGTCTCGTTGAGCCGCGTGAGGTCATCGTCGTCGTGCCGGTCGGCGAGCAGGCCCGCGGCGCGGGACTCCAGCAGCGCGCGTGCCTCGTAGACGTCCGCGAGCGTGGTGCCCCGGTACTGGAGGATCGCACCCGCGTACCGGGCTGCGGTGTCCCCGGTCGGCAGGTGCACGCGGGCGCCGCCGCGGGCGCCTCTGCGTACGCTGATCAGCCCTTCCGACTCCAGGACCCGGAACCCCTCGCGTAGGGTTGGCCGAGAGACCCCGAAGCGTTCCATGAGAACCGCCTCGGACGGAAGCGCTGTCCCCTCGTCGAGTTTGCCTAGGATGATCTGCCGGCGCAGATGGCTGGCGACGATCTCGCCGGCCTTGGGCACACGGACCCGGTCTTCGGTCGCCATGGATTCCTCCTGCTCGTTGGCACCGCCGCGGAACGGGAGTGGTGACCCGGCGTTGGGTGCCGGAGGCGGGTGAGTAGAGGTGTCCCCTGCGCGGTCGCTTGGACAATAATCTAGCTGATCGATGCTCGATCTGCGTCGCCGGGTAACAGGGAGGTGTCTGGTCGCACACGCTTGTGGCGTCGCCGGCGGACGCCCTTCGGCTGAGCTCGCCCGAGGTCTCCGGCCGCGCGAACAAAACCGCGGTCACGCGGCCGGCGGCCCTAGATGCCTATCCGCTGGGCGAGCTGTTCGCGGTGGTAGGCGGGGTCGCCGAGCAGGAGCTGCGAGGTCTTGGCCCGCTTGAAGTAGAGGTGGGCGGGATGCTCCCAGGTGAAGCCGATGCCGCCGTGTACCTGGATGTTCTCGGCAGCGCAGTGGAAGAACGCGTCCGAGCAGTAGGACTTGGCCACGCTGGCCACGACCGGCAGCTCGTCGTTGCTCTCGGCTGCCGCCCACAGGCCGTAGTACGCGGCGGACTTGGCCGACTCCACGTCGAGCAGCATGTCCGCGCACTTGTGCTTGATGGCCTGAAAGGAACCGATGGGCCGGCCGAACTGTACCCGGATCTTGGCGTACTCGACGGCCATCTCCAGGACCTTCTGGGCACCGCCGACCTGCTCGGCGGCGAGGCCGATGGCCGCTGTGTCGAGAACGCGCGGGAGAACCGTTGCGCCGTCGCCGTCGGCACCGATCAGCCTGGCGGGGGTGTTGTCGAAGTCGAGCCGGGCCTGCTTGCGGGTGAGGTCCATGGTCGGCAGGGCGGTCCGGGTGAGACCGGGCGCGTCA
This sequence comes from Protofrankia sp. Cj5, assembly GCF_917627405.1. Classification (NCBI taxonomy): domain Bacteria; kingdom Bacillati; phylum Actinomycetota; class Actinomycetes; order Frankiales; family Frankiaceae; genus Protofrankia; species Protofrankia sp. Cj5. The sequence continues at coordinate 33,455 of NZ_CAKJTO010000033.1, read as the reverse complement.
CCGGGCACAGCGAACAGGCTGACTCCAGCGGTGGTGCGGGCCGCTACCAGGACGAGGTCGGCGGTATGGCCGTCAAGCACGTAGGTCTTGGATCCGCTCAGCCGCCACTCGTTGCCGCTGCGGGTCGCGGGAAGTGTGATCCCGTCGGCGTCCCAGCGGCCGGATTCCTCGGTGAACGCAAGCGTGGCGCGGATGTCGCCGCTGGCGATGCCCGGCAGGAAGTCCTTCTGCGCCGCGTCGTCACCACTCGCGACGAGCGTTGTCGCCGCGAGGACGACCGTGGAGAAGTACGGCGCACACAGCAGCGCGCGACCCGCCTCCTCCAGAACGATGCCCACCTCGACGAAGCCGTAGCCGGCACCGCCGTGCTCCTCGGGGATGGCGAGGCCGGTCAGGCCGAGTTCGCCCGCCAGTTTCGTCCACACGCCCGAGTCGTAACCCTCGGTGGTTTCCATGAGACGCCGGACCTCGGATTCCGGAGAAAGATCCTCCAGGAAGTCACGCACGGTGCGGCGTAGCTCTTCCTGCTCCTCGCTGAAGGCGAAGTTCACGGCAGCTCCTGGCTACAGGCGATATTCTAAAAGAGAATATAATTAGTAAGCTAATTCGGCAAGGTATGGACTGAGCGGCGGAACAGGCGTCGCGGGGCTGGTGCGCACGCCTGTAGCCGGGCGCTCTTAGTGGTCGCCGCCGGAAGTTCGTCCAGGGTCTGCCGGCGCCAGACGGCGCCAGACGGCGCCTCGCCTCGTTGTCGTCGGCCCAGGTAGAACACCGCTACCTGGGCCTTCTCCGCCTCACGATGCATCCGTCTGTCATCCGGCACCCCCCGAACAACTTCCGGCGGCGACCACTTAGCTCATCGTCAATCCGCCGCTGACTGACAGTGTTTGTCCGGTGATGTAGCCGGCGGCGGGGGAGGCGAGGAAGACAACGGCCGGGGCGATGTCGGTGGGCTGCCCGATCCGCTTCATCGGGACGGCTCGCGCAAGCGAGTCGTAGAGGCGCTGGCTGACCTCGGCGACCTGGTCGAGCAGGGCGGTGTCGGTCGGGCCGGGGCAGACGGCGTTGACTGTGATCCCGCTGGGTGCGACCTCGCGCGCGAGTGCCTTGGCGAACGCGATGACCCCGCCCTTGGTGGCGGAGTAGACCACCTCGCCGGATGATCCGACCCGCCCGGCGTCCGACGCGATGTTGATGATGCGTCCTGACCGGCGTTCCACCATGCTGTCGAGGACCGCCCGGCTACAGCGGATGGTGCCGAGCAGGTTGACGTCCACCAGGCGTCGCCAGGTTGTCTCGTCGCTGTCGACAAACGGGCCGATCACATCGACCCCGGCGTTGTTCACGAGAATGTCGATCTCGCCGAGCTCTGCCCGCACCCCCTCGACCGCGGCGAGCACGCTTGCCGTGTCGGTGACGTCGAGGGTGACGCCGAGGGCGCGGCCGGCCGGCTTGTCGGCGGTCAGTGTGTCCGCGGCCGCGGCCGCGGCGGCGCCGTCGAGATCGGCTACGGCCACCGCGGCACCCGCCTGTGCGAGCGCGGCGGCAATGGCGGCCCCGATCCCGCGGGCGGCGCCAGTCACGATGGCGACCTTGCCCTCAAGTGCCTCGGTCATCTGCCGTGCTCCTCTCTGGCGGGTCCCTGTTGGCGTCATATCATATAACTATTTTGGATGTAAGGATTGCCGCGCCCGCGGCCTCCCGTCGGTTGGCGGGCGACCTTCGCGGTTGCTTGCCCACTACCAGAAATCGTGCAAGCATCTGACTCATTACATGTCCTCTGCCGTCACGCGGAAGTGCCGAGTCTCGCCCACGTCCGCCACGACAGAGCGGTCAGCTCCGCCACACTGCGTCGGGAGAACGATGTCGGGTCTACTTGCCTACGGCGCCTACCTGCCTTACCACCGGCTCCAGCGCAAGGCCGTGGCTGCCACGCTTGGTGCCCGTGGGGGTTCCGGCACACGCACGGTGGCCTCCTACGACGAGGACACGACGTCCCTGGGCGTGGAAGCGGCGAGGGCCGCGCTGCGGGGGTCCGCGGCTGCCGCCGGCCCACACGCGTCCGGTCCCAAGCAGCTCTACTTCGCCACGACGGCGCCGGCTTACCTGGACAAGACCAATGCCACGGCCATCCATGCCGCCCTGGGACTGGACGAATCCGTACTCGCGGTCGACATGATCGGTTCGGTGCGGTCTGGCGTGGGGGCGCTGCTGGCCGCGAACGCGGCGACGGAGCCGACGCTGGTCGTGCTGTCGGACATCCGCACCGGCCTTCCCGGTGGCGCGGACGAGCGTGACGGCGGTGACGGCGCGGCGGCGCTGCTCGTCGGGCCGGGCACCGCGGACGCGCCGGTGATCGCCGAAATTCTCGCGAGTGCCTCGGCCACCGAGGAGTTCCTCGACCGGTGGCGCGTCCCAGGGGACGACCACTCGCGGGTCTGGGAGGAGCGGTTCGGTGAGTCGATCTACGTGCCGCTCGCCGACCGGGCCTTCGCCGATCTGCTCAAGCAGATCGACCTGACCCCGGACCAGATCGATCACCTCATCGTGACCGGCCTGCACGCGCGCTCCGTGGCTTCCTTCACCAAGCGCGCGGGCGCACGGGCTGACGCCCTCGTCGATGGGCTGGCCAAGAGCGTCGGCAACACCGGGACCGCCCACGCCGGTCTGCTGCTCGCCGACACCCTCGACAGGGCAGAGGCGGGCAGGACGATCGTCGTCGTCGTCCTCGGGGACGGCGCGACCGCGGTGGCGCTGCGTACCACCGAGGCCCTGGCCGCCCGCCGGCCCGCGCTCTCGGTGGCGACACAGATCGCCGGCGGGCGGGACACCCTGCGGTACGCCGACTTCCTCACCTGGCGGGGCCGGCTCTCGACCGAACCACCCCGGCGTCCCGACCCGGACGCCTACGCCGCCCCGCCGGCCGAGCGCAACGCCGGTTGGAAGTACGGCTTCACCGGCTCCCGCTGCGACGAGTGCGGCACCCGGCATCTGCCGCCCGCCCGGGTCTGCCGGGCGTGCGGTGCGGTGGACCACATGACGCCGCAGCGCCTCGCCGACACCTACGGCACGGTGGCGACCTTCACGATCGACCGGCTTGCCTTCACCCCGAGCCCGCCGTTGGTCGCGGTGGTTATCGACATCGACGGCGGCGGCCGGTTCAAGTGTGAGCTGACCGACGTCGACCCGGACAGCGTCGCCATCGGTGACCGGGTCGAGATGACCTTCCGCAAGGTGAACACCGCGCGGGGCATCCACAACTACTTCTGGAAGGCCCGCCCGGTGCGGGCCGCGGGCGGTACCGATGGGCAGGAGGCCTGAGATGGCGTCACGCGGGATCAGGGACAAGGTTGCCATCGTCGGCATGGGCTGCACGTCGTTCGGGGAACGCTGGGACTCCTCCGTCGACGACCTGCTGATCGAGTCCTCCCAGGCGGCCTACGCCTCGGCGGGGCTCTCCCGGGACGACGTCGACGCCTACTGGCTCGGCACGATGGGTTCGGGCAACTCCGGGCTGACGCTCTCGCGTCCGCTGCGGCTGCCCTACAAGCCGGTCTCCCGGCTGGAGAACTACTGCGCCACCGGCTCGGAGGCGCTGCGCAACGCCTGCTACGCGGTGGCCAGCGGCGCCTACGACATCGCCATGGCGATCGGTGTGGAAAAGCTCAAGGACTCCGGGTTCTCCGGCTTGGTCGGCTCCGCCCCGCCATCCGACGGGACCGGCTCGGACACCACCGCACCGGCGAACTTCAGCCTGCTCGCGCCTGCCTACGCCAAGAAGTACGGCGTGGACACCGACGAGATGAAGGATGTCCTGACCCGTATCGCCTGGAAGAACCACGTCAACGGCGCGAAGAACCCCCGGGCGCAGTTCCGCAAGGAGGTGGCCAAGGACGTTATCTGCAACGCGCCGCTGGTCGCCGGCCCGCTGGGCATCTTCGACTGCTCCGGTGTGAGCGACGGATCGGCCGCGGCCATCGTGGTGCGGGCCGAGGACGCCCACCGCTACACCGACAAGCCGATCTATATCAAGGCGCTGTCGTTCATCGCCGGACCGGCTACCGGCAACTCCGACCCGGACTACGACTACACCACGTTCCCCGAAGTCGTCGCCTCGGCCACGGACGCCTACGCCCAGGCCGGCGTGACCGACCCGCGGGCTGAGATCGCCCTCGCCGAGGTGCACGACTGCTTCACCCCGACTGAGCTCGTCCTCATGGAGGACCTCGGCTTCGCCGAGCGCGGGTTCGGCTGGAAGGAGGTGCTCGCCGGCACCTACGACCTCACCGGTGACCTGCCGGTGAACCCGGACGGTGGCCTGAAGGCCTTCGGGCATCCGATCGGGGCGTCCGGCCTTCGGATGATGTTCGAGTGCTGGCTGCAGCTGCGCGGCGAGGCTCCGCCGGAGCGCACGATCTCCACGGTCGCCGCGGGCAAGAAGCTCGGCATGACCCACAACCTGGGCGGCGGGCCCGGCGAGTGCGTGTCGTTCGTGTCGATCGTCGGCTCGGAGCCTTCCGCCTGATCGGGCTCACCGCCGACGATCCGGGGACAGTGATTCGGGGACAGTGACCCCGGGGGCAGCAACCCCCGGGGGGCAGTGCCGACAACAGGGGCATGGCCAGGACGATTCGTCCCGGCCATGCCCCTGTTGTTTGTGTGCCCGCGGGAAGCAGGCGTGGAGCCAGTGGGCGGAGCGAGCCGGGCCCACCGTGCGGCCCACCGCGATCAGGCCTGTCCGGCGACATGACCAGCGAAGAGCCGGGCGAGCAGCTCCCCGTGGCCGTTCCAGCCGCGGCGGATATCCCTATGGGCGCACCATGCCTCTGTCACTCTATGAGTGGTCTTTCATTACTGTCAGCAGTATTTCGTCGTGTGCGGAGATCGGGACCCAGCTGTTCCGAAAATATTGATGGAAGAAGCAAAAAATGCCGTAGATGCGCACTCGATGTCCTGCTAGAGTTCGCGCCTGCGTAGTCATGCCAGCTGGGTTGAGTTCCTGCACGGGGGCAGTCGTGAGTACGAAGCGTTGCTCGGGAGAGCTCCTGCCGGTTTGCGGCCACATGTGGGTGTTCGCGGCCGGGGCCAGGGACATGGCCACATCGTCACCAGGTCACGTGCGCTATCGACGAAGGACGATCAGATGATCGGCAAGGGCTCCACAAGGAACATCGGTTTACGCACAGCGTCGGTATGGTCGGCCCGTAACGGCTCGGCCGCCGCGCTCCGTGCGGCTGCCTCAGTTGTCCCGATCAATGGGCTACGGGCCAAGGGCTCCTGCCCCGGCGACGGCGCTGGCGTGCCCCGCACCGAGGGCACGCCCGATCCGGGTTTCTGGTCCGCGACCGGTAACTTCGGCGGCCAGTCCGAAACCGGCGATCAGATGACCAGTTTTGCCCTGTGTGCCCGGTCCCGAGGACCGAGGCAGCCGCCGAGAAAAACAGGCTGACCGGTCGGCTTCGCAGGGCGTGTTTCGGAAGCCGGCTGTCCGGCTCGCCGCATCCGGAAAACCTCTGGCCGTGTTCTCGGCCACACCGATACACCTCATCGTCATATCCCGGTATCGGGGTGGCCCGCGGCCTTGCCAGGAACCATCAGCGCGGCGCGTCCCACGGCGCCGATTGATCAAGTAATTATTTTCGTTTCCGTTCCGTGCGCACCGTTTCTCAACAGGGCCGCACACAGATGTCGACTGTGTCGAAGCCCACGAGGGAGAGTCGAGAATCCGATGAGGAAGATATCTCTGCGGCATCCCGTACTGGAAAAAGCGCTGATCGCAGGTGCTTTGCTGGCCGTAGCGGTGCCGGGAACCGCGTACGCCAACACCGTGAGCGTCACCGTGAAAACCCCGGGAGCCACCAGCGGGCCTGGGTCCACCTTTGCCGAGATCTCGACCCATGCGGACTGCGCCAGCGGCCTTGTCTCGGGAGGTGGGATCAACCAGGCTATCGGTACCGGCTCATCGTCGAACGGCAACCATGTGATGGGCACTGAGCCCAGTGCCGACGGCAGCGCCGAATACACCGGCTCGACCGGGGTCGTCGGCACCGACGTGACGCACTGGCTCGGTATCGGCGGGAGCGGGGGAGCGGTCAATGGCTCCTTCTCCACCACTCCCTACGCGGTGTGTTTCACCAGCAATCTGATCAACCATATCCAGGTGGTCATGAACAAGATCGCAGGCCCCACGTCAGGCTCGACGGTGGGTCTCGTCACCGCCACCTGCCCGGCCAGCACGGTCCTGCTCGGTGGCGGGGCCCGTACCACCCCGGCCAGCGTCGGGAGCCTCAAGCCGATCGCCAGCTTCCCCACCTTCAACAACTCCGGACACAGCTACGGGCAGAAAGCCGCGGCCGACGGTGAGACCAATCCGGATTCCTGGACCGCTGTCGGCTGGGACGGCGGCGGAGGCAGCAGTAACAACACGACCTACGCCTACGCGATCTGTAGCGGGAACAACATCAACGTCAGTGGTGTCACCGTGAAAGTCCGGTACAGCGAGGTAAGCGGGCCGACCACAGCCACCACCGGCCAGACAGTGACGGTCGGCTGTGGTGGCCAGGACGGGAAACTGGTCAGCGGCGGCGCCGCTGTCAGCGGCGGCAGCGTGACAACCACCAACTTCACCGGACCAGGCTCAGGCGGTGATCACCTCAACGGAAGCTTTCCCAGCGATTCGGGTGGCGGCGCTGTCAGCGATGGAACCACCACGGCGGCGTATTGGACAGCCTCCACCCACACCGGGGGCTCAAGTTCGTCGAACACCTACTCCGATAGCTGGGTGTTGTGTGCCAACGACGGCGTCTAGGCCGTGTCGCGATCCAGCCACCCACCACCAGTCATCCAACGCAGGACCGGAAAGGCGCCGTTGATTCCCGTGAACCGTTGTTGTTCCAGCATGTCCAGATCCACGGCTGTGGTGGCGGCCTGCGCTATCGGTGCCGTGGCCGTCATTGTGGGGACGCCTTTCACCGCGGTTGCCGATCCGGCCAGTACAGCCGGGCCCTGCGGCACGGGCGGGGTCTTCAGCACACCGTCACCCACCTGCACCTATGCCGCGTCCGGTACGGACACCTTCACCGTGCCGGACGCGGTGACCAGCGTGAGCGTCGACCTGTTCGGAGCCGAGGGGGGCAGTGCGGCCGGCTTCGTTGCGCCACAGCAGCCGAATGCGGGAGCGCCCGGCGGGCTCGGCGGTGAGACCCGCGCGACCCTGGCTGTGAGCCCGGGGCAGATTCTCCAGATCACCGTGGGCGCCGCCGGGATACCCGGCACCTCCCGGCACGGCGAGTTCGCCCGGCCCGGCGGCTTCGGCCACGGATCCGGCGGCGGCGGCGCGCACGGCGGGGGCGGGTCTGGCGGTGGCGGCTCGGAGGTGCGGCTCGCCCCCTTCGGCCAGCCCGACCGGGCGCTGCTGGCGGGCGGCGGTGGCGGTGCCGGTAACGGTGGGCCCCTGCTGCGCGGCGGGAACGGTGGCGGTCCCGCCGGAGAAGCCGGCGGCCAGGGCGGCGGCCCCGCGGGATCCGGTGTCGCTGGCGGCGGCGGGACCCAGACCGCACCCGGGAGCGGCAGCCCCAACTCCGCGGTCGGTGGTCCTGGAATACCAGGCAGTGACATCGATCCCAACACCGGTCAGCCCAACCCGGGCAGCGGCGGCCCAGGCGGTAACGGTGGCGGTGGCGGCAACGGTGGTGGCGGCGGTGGCGGTGGCTACTTCGGCGGTGGCGGCGGCTCCGGCGGCGGGAACCCCGGTGGTTTCGTCGGGGCAGGTGGCGGTGGAGGAAGTGGGTACGCGACGCCGGCGGCAACCGACGTCTCCCTCATCCCGGGCGTCAACCACGGCACTGGCAAGGCGATCGTCTCGTTCCGGTACGGAAGCGTGATCACGCTGGCCCCGAGCACGTCCAGCCCGCTGTTCGGGCATGCCATGACCGTCACCGCCGCTGTGGGCTCCGCGAACCCGGCCGCGGGCATCCCAACCGGGACGGTCACGTTCTCGGACGGAACGACACCGCTGGCGACCGTGCCGCTCAGCGATGGTCAGGCCAGCCTCAGTATCAGCAAACTCCAGCCCGGGGCACATCCGATCGCCGCCAGTTACAGCGGAGACCCGGGCTTCGCGCCGAGCGGCACGGCGGGCCCCACCGAGATCACCGTCGGATTCAGCCAGCCGTGCACGACGACACCGCGGCACGGGCCCCTGACGGTGGCCGCCGACCAGTCGTTGTGCATCGGCCCCGGCGGCAGGCAGGATGGCCCGGTCACCGTGCGCCCCGGTGGCGCCTTGGCCGTGTCGGACGCTGAGGTCACCGGTCCTGTCTCCGCCCGCGGCGCCCTCGCGGTCACCGTCTGCCGGTCGACGCTGAACGGACCGGTCAGCATCCAAGCAAGCGGTGGATACGTGCTGATCGGTACGGAGCGGAACGATGCAACGGCATGCGCGGGTAACACCATCAACGGCCCGCTGACGCTGGATGCCAACAGCGGCGGCCTCGAAACCTCGACCAACACGATCAACGGACCTGTACGGATCACCGCCAACAGCGGCAGCGGCCCGCTGCCGGAGAACGCTGTGCCCACATTCGACGCCAACCACGTCACCGGTCCCCTGACCTGCGGCGGCAACGAACCCACACTGCGGCAGAACGGCAACACCGTGGATGGGCCACGCTCCGGACAGTGTCCATAGCCGCCGTTCAGCGCGGCGGTGGCGTGCGCCTATCGGTTGATACCCCCCTTGGACGCAGCGGGCCAGCGCACCGTCCGCATCGTGCTGGGAGCAGGGGCTCGGCAAGCTTGATCGCGATCGGGCAAGCCTCTTACCTGCCCCAACAGCCCGATTCGAACTCCTGCCGAGGGCCCTGCTGTGAGGCAGGCGGTGCGCTGACCGCTGGAAACCGCCGGAGCACTGAATGGACGCGAGAGGAAGCGGTTTATGAATCGGAATCGTCGAGCCTGGGCGCTGCCCAGGTCGGTCTTACAGACGGCACCGCTGCTCGGTGCGGTGCTGAGCGTGGGTATCGCCGCATCAGTGGTAACGCTGACCCCATGGGACGCGGCGGCCACGGACAGCAATCCCTGCGGCATCTCGGGTGTGCTGTCCGGATCGACCTGCACCTACCAGCGGGTGGGCTCGGACACGTTCACCATGCCGGCCGGGGTGACGTCGGTACAGATCACGGTTACCGGAGCCCAGGGCGGCCACTACTTCGCGGCCGGCGATGCCGCACACGGCGGCTCGCCGACGGGTGACATCACCGGCCGGCCCGGTGGCGGCGGCGGCCAGGCGGCCGGGACGCTGTCCGGGCTGGCCGCCGGCCAGGTTCTCCAGGTCGACGTCGCAGGCCGGGGCGCCGACGGCACGGCCAACCGGTCCGGCGGTAAAAACAACGGCCCCGCCGGCGGGCAGGGCGCGCTGGGCGGCTTTGGCGGGTCCAACGGCGGTGTGGCGGGCGGCCCAGGTGACGCTTCGGGCGGAGCCGGCGGGTCCGCGCCCAACAACGGCGGCAACGGCGCCGCCGGCGGCGGCTCCTCAGACGTGCGGATGGCCAATGCCGGCTGTGCGGCACTGACCTGCCAGCTAGCCGACCGGGTGCTGGTCGGCGCGGGGGGCGGCGGCGGTGGTGGCACCGGCGGGCAGGGCCAAGCGCTCGGCGGCGCGGGCGGCGACGGCGGTGGCCTGACCGGCACCGACGGCGGCGCCCTCGTGGATGGCGGTAACCCCGGCATGCCGGGCAAGGGCGGTACGCAGACCGCCGGCGGCGCCGGTGGCCTGAACCCCTGCCGGCACGGCGCTGGGAACCCGCCGGTGGGCGACCCGTCGACCGATCCGCGCTGCGGCTCTGACGGCACGAACGGCGCTTCCGGCACGGGGGGCATCGGCGGCAACGGGAACCAGCCCTGTGTAGGGACCCTCACCCCGCCATGCGGCGGCTCCAGCGCGGACGCTGGCGGCGGCGCCGGCGGTGGCGCCGGTGGCGGCTATTTCGGTGGTGGCGCGGGGTCTGGTGGTGGCGGCACCTTCAGCGGTGGTGGTGGCGCCGGTGGCGGTGGTGGTGGCGGCAGCTCGTTCGTGGCCTCTTCGGTGTCGTCCGCGGTACTGGCCTCCGGGGTCAACACCGGCGCGGTCAACAGCGGCAACGGCGAGGTGATCATTAGCTGGGGCCAGTCGGCCCCGCCCACGACGCCCACGCCCACGCCCACGAGCAGCAGCACGACGGCCCCGCCCACACCCTCACCCACGACCCCCAGCCCCGGCACGGGCTCGGCCCTGCCCCCAGGCTGGCATCCGGACACCGCAACGGCCTACGTGATCAATAACGGCAGCAACACCGTCACGCCGATCAACGTCACGACCAACACGCCGGGCATCCCGATCACAGTTGGTAACGCTCCTCGCGCGCTCGCGGTCGCCCCGGATAACAGGACCGTCTACGTGACTAACCGCGCCGACGGCACAGTGACCCCGATCGATGTGGCTACCAACACGCCCGGCACGCCCATCCCGGTCGGTCAGTTCCCGTTCGGGATCGCGATCACGCACGATGGGCGCAAGGCGTATGTGGTGGACAATCTCAGCGACGACGTGACCCCGATCGACCTGAGGACCAACACCCCCGGCCCGCGGATCCCGATCGGCAACGACGGGCATGGTGTCGTGATCACGCCCGATGACAGGACCGCGTATGTGGTCAACGCCGCGAGCAACAACGTGACCCCGATCGACGTGGCCACCGACACGGCGGGAATCCCCATCCCGGCCGGAAACAATCCCCAGTGGATCGTGATCACTCCCGACGGCAAGACGCTCTACATCACCAACAACGCCAACGCGGGCAGCGCGACCATCTCGCGGATCGACGTGGCCACCAACCAGCCGTTACCGCCGATCCAGGTCAGTGACCGGCCGGTCGGGATCGCCATCACTCCCAACGGCAAGACGCTCTACGTCACCAACCAGCGGGACAGCGTGGTGACCCCGATCGACGTGGCCACCAACACGCCGAGCACCCCGTTCAGCTCCGGTGGTGCCGATCCGTTCGCGATCGCGGTGACCCCGGAAGGCCTCGGCGCCTACGTGGTCAACCGGAACAGCAACAACGTGACCCCGATCGTCCTGTCCACCCACGCGGAGGGCCTGCCGATCCCGGTAGGGCCGCGGCCGGAGGGACTGGTGATCGTGCCAAGACACCGGGACCCACAGGGTGGCAAGGGCACGCCGGATAGTCCGTGCGGGCTCCACGGCGTCCTGTCCGCGACGGCGACCACGCGGACCTGTACATACGACGTGGTCGGCTCAGACACATTCACCGTGCCGCCCGGGGTCAGCTCAGCAGAGGTCACGGTCACCGGCGGTCAGGGTGGGCACTACTTCATCGCCGGTGACGCCGCGCACGGAGGTTCCCCGCTCGGCGACATCACCAGCCGCCCCGGCGGGGCTGGTGGCCAGGCGGCCGGCACGCTGACCGATCTGAACCACGGCCAGGTGTTCCAGGTCGACGTCGCAGGCAAGGGCGAAAACGCCACGGCCGCCTCCCGTTCCGGCGGGATGAGCAACGGCCCGTCCGGCGGTGCCGGGGCCCTCGGCGGGTTCGGCGGGTCCAACGGCGGTGTGCCCGGCGCACCGGGCGATGCCTCGGGCGCCACGGGCGGCACCGCCATCTACAACGGCGGCAACGGCTCCGGCGGTGGCGGCTCCTCCGACATCCGCCTCGCCAGGGAAGAAGGCTGCAAGCGGCTGCACTGTGGTCTGTCCAGCCGGCTGCTGGTCGGCGGTGGCGGTGGCGGCGCAGGCGGCGCGGGTGGCCAGGGTGGCGCGCTGGGCGGTGGCGGCGGCAGCGGCGGCGGGCTCATCGGGGACAACGGCGACGTGCAGGTTAACGGCGGCAACCCCGGAAACTCCGGCATGGGCGGTACCCAGACCGCCGGCGGCGCAGCCGGACCGAGCGCCTGCCGGTCCGGCACCGGCGCCGGAGCGGATGGCCCCCCGCTGACCGATCCCCGCTGTGGCGGCGACGGGCTGCCCGGCGTACTCGGAGCCGGTGGTGACGGCGGAGCCGGGAACAAACCCTGCAGCACCGACATGCCGCTGAACCCGCCATGCCGCAGCACAGCCACCACTTCCGGTGGCGCCGCGGGCGGCGGTGCTGGCGGCGGATACTACGGCGGCGGTGGCGGTTCCGGCGGCGGCGGTGCCTTCGGCGGAGCCGGTGGCGGTGGCGGTGGTGGCGGCGGCGGTAGCTCGTTCGCCGCGGCCCGTGTACAGGACGTGGTCCTGACTACCGGGGTCAACGCGGGCACCGTGAACAACGGCAACGGCGAGATCACAATCACGTGGACCATTCCGGCCACGGGCCATGGCCAGGGTGGCGGCGTCGGCCACGACGGCGCCCCGGCCCCGGCACCGGCGCCCACCCCAGCCCCGGGTACGGCGCCGCCCGCCGTCCCCGTGACACCGAACAAGCGGAACTGATTGTGATCTCAGGGGCGCCGCTCCTCGCGACGCCCCTGAGATCACCGGCTTGGCATGGTGCCCCGTCGCTGCGCCAGCCGGCATCCCACCTTCCTCCCGCAACCCGTGCTGTGCCCCATCGACCTTCGCCGTGCCGTCGTGGCCGGCGATGACAACACACTGAGAGGATCGACGATGGTGAACAAACGGAACCTCCTGGCAGCCGCAGGTGTTGGTGCGGTGCTGGTTCTGGCGCTACCCGGTGTGGCCTTCGCCTCGACCACGGCCACGGTCGCCACTCCCGGCACGACATCCTGGACGAACCCCGCGGCCGGTTCTCTGCTCACGACGAGCGCCCAGTGCTCCAGCGGCCTCGTGTCCGGTGGTGGGGTCCAGGTGACCGGCGGGAACGGTATCCACATCATGGAGACCGAGCCGAGCACCAACGGCACCTCGGCCGCGAGCAACGGCGCGACGGATCCCACCTATTGGTTGGGCTACGGCGGTATCGGCGGGAACGGCACCGGCACCTTCACCGTCCAGCCGTTCGCGGTCTGTTTCACCAACACGACGATCAACCACACCCAGGTCGTGGTCAACAGCACCTCCGGGCCCACCACCTCCGGGGGAATGACCTCGGTGACGGCGACCTGCCCGGCCAACACCCGGCTGCTGGGCGGTGGCGCGCAATCCACGTTGGCCAGCAACGAGAGTGTTAAGGCGATCGCCAGCTACCCGTCCGACAGCTCCGGCAGCGCGACAGCTGACGGCGGCACCAACCCGACCTCCTGGACGGCGGTCGCGCTGAACGGCGGCATGAGCGGCACCGGCAACACCACCGCCGCCTTCGCCGTCTGCAGCGGGAGCGGAATCAACGTCAGCGGTATCACGGTCACGGTCAAGCACACCCACGTGTCCGGGCCGACCACCGCGAACAGCGCCGTGACAGCTACCAGCAGCACCTGCGGCGGATCGGGCAACATGATCAGCGGCGGCGCATCCATCAGCGGCGGCGACCCCACTACCAGCGCCTTCACCGCGCCCGGTTCCCAGGGCGATCATCTGGCCGGCGATTACCCGAGCGACGGCAGCGGCAACACGGCATCCAACGGATCATCGACAACAAACTGGTCCGCGACCGGCCACACCGGCGGATCGTCCAGCTCCTCTACCTACACCGACGTGTGGGGCCTCTGCATGAACTAGTGCAACGCCTCAGCAGTTCCTTAGAGCGCCCGGCAATAGGGGACGCGGCGTCGCGGGGCTGGGGCACGCACCTCGCCGTGTTGTCGTCGGTCGCCACCCAACACCAGGGTGGCTCCCTCCGCCGCCTTGCCGGAGCGGGCGCGGATGAGCCGCTCACTGATCGAATGGCTGTTCCGGCATGCCTTGGAAGGATGGCTGTCCACCCCGTTACACCCGCTGGATGTCATACGAGGAGCAATTTTGCTGAACGGCAGCTACGAGCTGGAATAGCTGCGGCCCACTTATGTAGGAGAGGCAATCCAGCGCACCACAGCCGAGGCCATACGCAACAGCCCGATTCTTTATCCCCACGATGGGATACCGTCGCTGATTATCGCGCGCGGCAGCCGCGAGACGGTCGCCTTCGTCTCTCAACATGATTGGTTTGTATCGGCCATGGGCGGATTCGGGCGGTCGTGGTGGCGGATAGATGCGGGTGACGGTGACCTGGCTGTCGCTTCCCGGCAGGAGGAGAAAGGAGGCATGGGCGCGCGGCGGAATCATCCGTACCGCAGGCGGCCGTCGGCGTGACCGGCCGGATTCACCGGTAGGGCCAGAAGTGGCTGCGTCTGGCGGCGGCTGTCCTGCTGCCCATCGGTGATGGCCCCACGAGACGGGAGACCTTCGCCCTACTCGGCGATGTTCTCATGCCGGGCGCTCTTGATTGTTCGACGCTGGGTACCGTATCCTCGCCGAGGATGGAAGACAGCCGCCAGCAGTATTCCCGGTACGCGGTTCTATGGGTATCTCCTCGCCTGTCTGGGGAGCACGGGGAAGCACAGCGCAGCCATTCTCACAGGAGCCGGGATGAGCGAGGGGCGTACATGCTCCATCTTTTCGGGCAATGACTGTTTTTCCGCCGAAACCGCAGAGTGGGTCGGGCGCGTCGAGAAGATTGCCCCGGTGCTCGTCCGCTACCGGGACCAGGCCGAACATGAACGGACAACTCCAGCCGCGGTCATCGACGCGTTGCGCGGACAGAACATCCACCGGATGTGGGTCGCCGACGCCTTTGGTGGCGGGCAGGTCAGTGTGCGGACCGGCTCAGCCGTCCTGCGGACGCTGGCCCGCATCGATGCATCCGTTGCCTGGCAGATGGGCGTCCAGGGCGCTATCGGCCGGCTGTCGGACTATCTGCCGGAGCCGGTGGCGCAGCGCCTTTTCCGCGAGAGCCCGGGGCTGGTGGTCGGCGGTATCAATCCGACCGGCCGGGCCGAACGCGTGCCCGGCGGATACCGGCTGCACGGCACCTGGTCGTTCGCCAGCGGCTCGGCGCACGCCACCTGGCTGGTCTGCGCCGCCATGCTCGCGGAGGACGACATGGCGTGTCCGTCCCCCGCCGGGCCGCGGACATGCATGGCCTTCGTGCCCAAGAGCGCCGCCGTGTTCGTGGACGACTGGTTCACCATGGGACTACGCGGCACCGGGAGCACGACCTACCGCATCGACGGCCTTGTCGTCCCTGACGATCACACGGTTGACGGTTCCCTCCTGCGGCGCCCCCCGGCTCGCCGCCCGTCCCGGGCCTACGACATCGCCTACTACGACTTCGCTCCGTTCACGACCGCGTCGACAGCACTGGGAATCGTCCAGGACGCCCTCGAGACCTTCCGTTCCCTGGCCCAGGAGAAGATTCCCGCCAGGGCGACGAGTCCGCTGGCGGCCAGTCACACCGTGCAGGCGGGGCTGGCCCGCGCGGAGGTCCTGGCGCGGGCCAGCGCCCTGCTGCTCACCGATGCCGCCGACCAGGCGACGGCATACGGCGAACATGGCGGGGAAGAGCTCAGCGCGCTGATCCGGCTGGCGGCCGCGGCCGTCGGCGAGAACACCGCGACGGCCGTGGACACGCTCTACGACCTGGCCGGGACGAGCGCCCTCTACAGCGCCAGCCGGCTGGACCGCTGTTTCCGTGACATCCATGCGGCGGTCAAGCACATCACCCTCTCGTGGACGAACTTCGAGATGGTCGGCCAGTACTTTCTGGGCGGGGCGCTCCTGACGCGGCGGTGACTGCGAACCTTTAGAGCGCCCGAGGACAGGACTGTCCGGCTCGCGGCTCCCCGCATCCCGCCCGGCCGCGTTGTCC
>NZ_CAKJTO010000033.1:7739-16969 GCF_917627405.1 Protofrankia sp. Cj5 | reverse complement strand
GCTCTTAGTTGATCATGAAGGGTGGCGGTGCTTTTCCAGCGGCGACCGCCGTGCCGGACACCCACGACGTCAGGCGGCGGAGAGCGCGACCTCCGTCGACTTGATCAGAGCGGTCACGGTGGAACCCGACGCGAGACCGAGATCCGTCGCGGCCGCCCGGGTGATCGCCGCTGTGATCTCGCCACCGCCATCGAGGGCGATGTGTGCCACGGTCATGGCATCACCGGTCTCGAGCCTGGAAACCGTGCCAGGCAGCTGATTGCGGATACTGAGACCAGCGACGGTCCCGGTGGTCAGCGACACTTCGGTCGATTTGATCAGAACGTCGACAGCGGACCCCACCGAGATGCCGAGATCCTTGACCGCGTCCATGGTCACCGCGGCGGTGACACGTTGTCCACCGGTAACGTCGATCGATACTGTGCCCATCGCTGCCCCAGTGGTGATCTCGGTAACGGTTCCCGCGAGCCGGTTGCGAATGCTCAAGCTCATTGATCTACCTCATCACGTCAGGATGTTGCTCAGGGGAGAACCGCTCCCAGCCTACGTACAACGGCCACGTACGTCATCAACCTTGTTACCCGTAATGCCCGATAAGGGCGCCTGGCGACAGAGGCGTGGATCAAGGAGCGGGGCTGAGGCGCGTGCCCCAGCCCCGCGATGCCGCCTCCCCTGTTGCCGGTCGCGCTACGCGTGTTTCGGAAGCCGTCGTTCGATCAGGGAGCCGCGTCCAGGTGGTTCCTGGTAAGGCCGCGGACCGGACCGATACCGGATGAGTTGTGTCGGTGTGGCCGAGAACGCGGCCAGGGGCCGCCTGAGCGTGGCGAGCCGAACAGCTGGCTTTCGCGACGCGCCCTACGCCGCCGCCGACCTCGCTGCCGCGCATGGGTTCGTACGGCCGGCCGGGCCGGTCCGCGCCCCAGCCGTGCTGGATTGGGGGCCGTACTCGCGCGGTACCGGTAACCCACGAACGGCTTCGCGCCGCACCCGCAAGCGGGTGGCTGGTCGTGCCGGCGGTCGCGGGCAGGCCGTCGCCCATGACGTGGGCCTGTGAACGTCCATGCGGCGCGTCGGACGCTGGTGAACGACGAGGCGGCGGGCGTCGATGGGATGGGCGCATCGCCGCCGAGCCGCTGGTTGCTATAGGTAATGATGGAAGACAGTGCAACAATTTTATTGTTCCGCATATAATGATCATATATCGAAAATCAGCCGCGGCTGCGGATGTTCATACACTTGCCAGCCGCGGCTTCGCCAGCCAGGGCGTCGTCCCCAGCCAGGGCGTCGTCCACCGAATCGGGATAGGTCTCGATGTCGGTCGCTTTGAAGGATGCCCAAACGATCATCCCTGGTTCCAGTCGCAGGTCGGCGAGCGCGGCCGGGGTGACATCCGCGAGCACCGGCGGGGCCGCGTCCACCGCGGCCCGAGCCCGGTCACCCAGCAGCTCCAAGCCGGTAACCCGGCCCATCAGCGTGTTACGAGCGCTGCCGTGCGGCTCGTCCACCCCGAGGACGACGGCGGACGGCCGCAGCGCGGCCAGCACCCGTCCGCTGATCGCGGTGTCCGCGATCGTGAGGAGGCCGCCACCGGCCAACCGCACCCGGCCCGCGTCGGCCTCGCCCCGGTAGAGGTTCAGCCCGACGAGCCGGGCCACATAGTCGGTGCGGGGCCGGCGTGCCACCTCGGCCGGCGGGCCCTGCTGTACCACCCGCCCCGCCTCCACGATGACGATGTCGTCGGCGAGCACCATCGCCTCGATCGGATCATGGGTCACGAGCACCGAGGGGCCGGCGAACCCGGTGAGGTGCCGGCGTAGATCCGCCCGGACCGCCAATCGGGTGGATGCGTCCAGCGCCGCGAGAGGCTCGTCGAGCAGCAGCAGGCGGGGTTCCGCGGCCAGGGCCCGGGCGAGCGCGACCCGCTGGGCCTGCCCACCCGACAGCGCCCCGGGACGGCGGCCCGCGAACTCAGCCAGGCCGAACCTTGCCAGCCACACCCCGGCGGCGGCGCGGGCCTCGGCGCGGGGAACTCCCCGGCAGCGCAGGGCGAACGCGATGTTGTCCCGAGCGGACAGGTGGCCGAACAGCAGATAGTCCTGGAAGACCATGCCGACCCCGCGGCGTTGCACCGGGACGAAGATGCCCTCCGCTGAATCATCCAGCGTAACGCCGCCGACGCTGATACGGCCGGTGCCGATGGGCTGGAGGCCGGCGAGCGCCCGCAACAGCGTCGTCTTGCCCGACCCGTTCGGGCCGAGGACAGCCATCGTCGTCCCGCCCGCGACACGTACTGTCACATCCAGCACGAAACCGTTCGCGCGCGCCACCCGGACCCGGGCATGCAGGTCGCCGCCACCCGCCGCGGCGGGCACCGCCGACAGCCGCGTCACCGCGCTGCGCCCTCCTGTCTCGCTCACAGTGTGGTACCCGGCCGCAACCAGCGTTCCCGCAGCAGCAGCAGGACACCCACCGCGACAGCGAGCAGCACGACAGACAGCGCGATCGCCGCGTCCGGATCGGTCTCCAGCGCAAGGTAGACCGCCAGCGGCATTGTCTGGGTTGTCCCCGGGTAGTTCCCCGCGAACGTGATCGTCGCGCCGAACTCGCCGAGTGCACGTGCCCAGCACAACACCCCACCCGCCGCGAGTGACGGCGCGATCATCGGGAGGGTGACCCGGCGGAAGGTGACCAACCGGCTCGCGCCAAGGGTGGCGGCGGCCTCCTCGAAGCGCCGATCGGTCGACCGCAGCGCCCCCTCCACCGTCACGATCAGGAACGGCATCGCCACGAACGCCTCCGCCAGGACAACGCCGGCGGTGGTGAACGGCAGCGTGATGCCGAACCAGGCGTCCAGGTACTGGCCTAGGACCCCCCGCCGGCCGAACGCGAGCAGCAACGCGACCCCGCCGACCACCGGCGGCAGCACCAGCGGAACCGTGATGACCGCCCGCAACAACCTCCGGCCGGGAAAGCTGGACCGGGCCAGCAGCCAGGCCAGCGGTACCCCGGCCAGCAGCGACAACGCGGTCGCGATGGTCGTGGTCAGCAGCGACAGCCGCAGCGCCTCTCCCACCGCCGGTGTGGCCAGCAGCGCGGGCAGGTTGCGCCACGGTGCCCGCACCAGCAGAGCGGCCAGCGGGAGCAGGAGAAACCCGGTCGCGGCCCCGCCCGCGACCGCCAGCGGAACCGGCACCCGTCCGTCCCTGCTCCGGCCGGCTCTTCCGCGGCCCACAACCGGGAACTGACTCACGAACCGGGCGAGAACCCGGCCTTGGCCAGCACCGCCTGCCCGCTGCTCGACAGGACGAACGCGACGAACGCCGCCGCGGCGGTGGGGTTCGGCGCCTTCGTCAAAGCCGCGATCGGATAGGCCGTGGAGGCGTTCTGATTCGCGGGGATCGGGATCCCCTTGATCTTCGCCGCGGCGGCCTGCGCGTCGGTGACATACACCATGCCGGCGTCGACCTCGCCGAGTTCAACGGTGGTCAGCACCGCCTTCACGTCCGGGCCATAGGTCTTTGGCGTCACGCTGACGCCCGCGTTGGACAGGACCTTGGCCGCGACCGCCCCGCAGGGGACCTGGGCCTGGCACAGTGCCACCTTCACTCCCGGCTTTGCCAGGTCCGCGACTGAAGCGATGTTCGCTGGGTTGTTCGGCGGGGTGACGATCTCCATCGTGTTCTTCGCGAACGTCGTCGGCTTGGTTGCCGACCCGGCGTCGACGACGGTGGCCATGTTTGTTGGACTCGCCGAGGCGAACACGTCCGCGGGCGCGGCCTGGGTGAGCTGGGTCGCCAGCGTCGAGCTCGCCCCGAAGTTGAACTTCACGGTCGTCCCGGGATGCGCCGCCTCGAACTGCTTCCCGATCTCGGTGAACGACTCCGTCAACGACGCGGCCGCGAACACCGTCACCGTCCCGGTCACCGGCGCTGTCGTGGCTGGCGGCGCCGATGGCACCGTCGACGCGGCACTGGATCCGGTCGTGTTCGATCCGCATCCGACCAGGACAGCAGTCGCCAGGGCGCACAGCGCCCAGAATTTCGATCGCGTTCTCACGCGTCCCCCTCAACACGAAAACGTCCGCCGGTGCCGACGGCCCCGGCGTGGAATGGCTCAACGGCGCTGCTGAGGAAGTTCCATCACCACGTTGGTCGACTTCACCGAGGCCACCGCGATCACGCCTGGCTCCAGGCCGAGATCGTCGGCGGACTCCCGGCTCATCAACGACACGATCCGGTGTGGACCGGCCTGGATCTCGACCTGCGCCATCACCCCGTCACGGACGACCCGGGTAACGATGCCGGGGAAGCGGTTGCGGGCTGACTCACCGACCACTGCGGCGTCTCCCGCCAGCGGCCGGTCAGCTGAGGCCGCGAGCTCCTTGCTGAACTGCGCCAGCGCCGCGCCCTCGACAGCCTGCCGACCGCTGTCGTCACGGATTACTGGCAATCTGCCCGCGTCCGCCCAGCGACGCACTGTGTCATCGCTGACGCCCAACAGGCCGGCCACATCCGATATCCGCAAAGTCGTCACAGACGCACGATAGCCAGCGCATCCACGTCTGTCTTCCGGAAGGCTGACCGAATTCGCGGTGAGTCATTTTCTGCGACGGTGAGTTATTGATGGAGCCGTCTGCGCATAGCAGCCGCGACAGTGCCATGCCTTCTTGTCATCTTTCCGTCATGCTGTCACTACAGCGGAAGGAGCGGGGCTGGAGTGCGTGCATCGCGCGGTGGCACGGGGAGCCACCCATGGCATGGGCTCTCTTTTCCGCAGGGCACGGAACGGTCCGCCCGGCAGGCCGGCTGCCGGGCTGGCGGATCAGCTGGCGTCGCTTGGCACGGGGCCTGTGCCGGTGGTCGTGGCCGGACGGGGTTTCAGGATCATCAGGTACGGTCCGGTGCCCAGTGATGCTTTCGGGACGGCGGTGTGCGGCTTGGCGCCGGGCGCGGGGCATAACCGCCAGCGGGCGGCGATCGTGGCGATCGCGAGCGTCGTCTCGGCACGGCTGAAGGTGTCACCGATGCACTTGCGACTTCCCGCGCTGAAGGGCACCATCGCGCCGCGCGGGAAGTTCTTGGCGTGTTCGGGCAGCCAGCGGTCCGGGTCGAAGCGTTCCGGGTCGGTGAACAAGGAGGGGTTGTGCCCCATCACGTACGGGCTGTACATCACGATGGTGCCCGCGGCCAGCCGCTGTCCAGCCAGCTCGGTCTCCCGGGTGGTCGTGCGGGTGAGTAACCAGGCTGGTGGATACATCCGCAGGGTCTCGCACAGAACCCGCCAGGTGTAGTCCAGCCGTGGCAGGTCGTCGAACGTCGGTGGCCGGCCACCGAGTACTTCGTCGAGTTCGGCGTGCAGCCGGGCTTCGACCCGCGGGTGCTCGGCAAGGACGTGGAAGGCCCAGACCATGGTGTTGCCGGTGGTCTCCGTCCCGCCGATGAGCAGGGTCATGATCTGGTCGTAGATCTCCTCGTCGGTCAGCCGGTGCTGGCTCTCCTCGTCGCGGGCGGCTACGAGGATCGACAGCAGGTCGCCGCGGTCGGTGCTGGTGCGGCGCTGAATCTCGATCGTCTCTTCGATAATCGTGTGCATCCGGGCCCGTGCCTGGTTGAACCGGCGGTTATCCGGGGTGGGGATCTTCTCTTGCCAGCCGATCGGTGCGACCGTCCGCTTGTAGACGCCCCGCATGATGATCGGCATGTAGTGGGCGATCTCGGGAATGATGGGACGGTCACTCACCGTCGTCGCGAACATGGTACGGGCGGTGATCCGTAGGGTCAGGGTGTGCATCGCGTCGTTGATGTCAAACAGCTGGTTGTCCGTCCAGGAGCTCAGGAGATCGTCGATCTCTTCCCGCATCAGCCTGGTGTAGCCGGGCAGCCGGGACGGGTGGAACGCCGGCTGGAGCATCCGCCGCTGCTGGCGGTGGTCTTCCCACATCGAGCTGACGAGCCCGTTGCCCACGAGCAGCCGCACCTTGTCGAACAGTGGCCCGCCCTTGTCGAAGGTGTGTGTGTCCATCAGGACCTGCGTGACCAGCTCGGGGTGGCAGGCCAGATAGGCCTCGCGCGGCCCGATTTTGATCCGGACGAGGTCTCCTTGGGCGGGTAGCGAGGACAGGAACCGCAACGGCGACCGCCACAGCTGGAGGGCGTGGCCGATCACCGGGATGCCGCCCGGGGCGGTCGCGACGGAATAGGCACGGTCGGTCCCGTCTTTGCGGGGGGACGGCGTGGCCACCCGGTCGGGAGCGCCGCCGGATGTGTCGGCCTCTGAGGCTGCGGCCTCCGAGGCTGCGGTCACCGTTCTGTGCGGGACCGGGCATCCGGGCGCGGTGCTGGTCCCGGTGGCGGCGGTGATCGCGGTGGCTGGCGTCTCGACCGTCCCGACCGGCCAGGGCTGTGATCGGAAGCGTGTCACGGAGGCGTGGAGGTCTACCCATCCTGAGGTCGAGCCGTCCCATGCCGAGCCGTCACCGAAGTAGCGCGGGGTCAGGTACTCGAACTCCTGGCTGCCGCCCATCAGGTGGTCTACCGCGGTGAGGTAGGTGCGTACGTCACCGCGTGTACCGAGCGGGCCGGACAGCAGATCGTCGCGAGCCTCGATGTAGGCCTTCTCATGGTGCTCGACGAGTGCGCAGAGCCGGTTGACAGCGTCTTGCAGGCTGAGCCCGTCTCGTTCGGTCAGGACCCGTACGACGGTCATCGTGTCGTCCTGGGCGCGTTCCTTACGCCATGACAGCAGATCGTTTATTATGATCATTTGTCGTCGGCAGTGCTGGTGGACTTCGGTGAGCTGCGGGAGAACGTCGCTCATGTCCACGGCCGCGCCGTACTCGGTCAGCAGTTCGATGAAGTCGCAGCCGAAGCTGTCCATCCGGACTGCCAGGCAGGCTTCGTAGTCCGGTACGTTTTTTGTGATCTTAGAGTGGATCTCGGTGGCGCATCCGCGTAGGAAGGCCTCCAGGCTCGCGGCGAACCTGGACACCTGGGCCGGGCTGAGGTTGGGGCTGATCCGTTTCCAGAGGTCTTTGGCCGCGCGGCTGTAGGGGAGGTCGTTGGCCGGATCGCCGTCGCCGCGGAAGTCCGCGATGATGGTGGCGAAGACATCCCGGGCCTTGCCGTCACTGGCGCCGAGGGCTGATCGGTCCGAGACGAAGCTGTCAATCACCGTCACGTATTGGTACCAGTCCGCGATGTCGCGAGCTCGTTGCTCGTCAGCGTTCGGAACAGTGAGAGGACCATAGATCCCGTTTCGCTGGCGCAGGAAGGCCAGCAGGTCCTCCTCGGTCGCGAAGCACGCGCCGAGCTGCGTCCGTACCCAGCCGTTCGAGGCAAATTCGATCTGGGCGGCTTTCGGGTGGTAGGCGAACGGGAGGGAACGCGGCAGCTCAGGGAGAAAGAATTCCCGCGCCGGCGGAGTGAACGCATCCAACCTGGTGAGCGTCGGCTCTGCTTCCATAATCATTCCTCGGGTGGAATCTGGGGCGTGGTTTGATGCTACGAATAAGTAAGCTGCCCCGTGTTGTCGCGGTCGGCGGTCCTGATATCAGCTGGTCAGTGAAATGACTGCGTGAGGAAAGCGGCAATCAGGCGCCGGGAAAGAAGCGTTTTTGGAATCATGGGGATGGTCGGAAAGCGTGGTCGAAGGTTTTCCGGTGAGAACGTCAGCGGAGCCGGAGTACTGGAAGGACCGACGTTGGCGGGTGCTGTCGGGAATCCGGTACCACGGGTCCGGCTGGCCTGGGGAAGAGAGTGCGCGATCGTACCTCTCCACATTGGGTGAGCAGCACAAAACCTGATGAACAGCAAACAATCCGGTCGGTGAGAGCCAGCGGAGCTGACCGTGCTAGATCCCCCGTGGAACCGCGTCAGTGCGGCCGGCCGGAGCCGACCGCTCTTGCTGATCGGAAGAAGCGCGCGGAGGGAAGAGTAGCATGCTGGCCGCAGCCACGGAAGTATATGATTTGATCATCCGTAAATGCGCTGGTTGGCTGGCTGGAACGGGGAGCTGCCGGCAATGAGGGGAGCGACATCGCGGGGTGGGGCAGCGCTTCGCGATGTACGCACCCCGCCTCCGTCCATTGATCATCTTCCAGTTGCCGGGCGCTCGTGGCGGCGCGGATGGGTGTGTGCCCATCGGAGGATTTTCGTTACAGGGCGTAATTATTAAAAGGAAGTTTGTATAATTATTTTTCATTTTTAGATAAATTATATTTTTATAATGAGAGGATCGGGATCCTCTTGTCGAGCCTTGAGCGGGGCTGCGTCGTTGGCACGCGGTGTCGATGTGATCATTGTCATCTGTCGGCCGTCTTCGGTCCGCAAAAAATCCCCCGGGAGGGGGGAAGCGCGGCGGTCTGGCCGGCCGCGATGGTGCGTACCAGGTTTCCCTCCTGGGATGGGTCGACGCATGGGCCAAGATCAAAAAAAGGAAGCGGGCCGGCGCGCTGGCAAGGAAATCAGCGGAGCCGGAATCGTCCTGCTGACGCTTGCGTCAGGGCAGTTTCTCATGACGCTTGACAGCTCGGTCATGAATGTGTCGATCGCGACCGTCGCCAAGGATGTCGGCACGACCGTTACCGGCATCCAGACAGCCGTCACCTTTTACACGCTGGTGATGGCCGCATTTATGATCACAGGAGGTAGGCTCGGCCAGATTCTCGGCCGAAAACGCGCTTTTGTCATCGGGTGCGTCATTTATGGATGTGGATCATTCATTACCGCGCTTGCCGGGAACCTTGCCACGCTGATGTTCGGGTGGTCCTTTCTCGAAGGTGTCGGGGCAGCGTTGATCATGCCGGCGATCGTAGCCCTGATCGCGTCGAACTTCACCCGCGACCAACGCCCGCGCGCGTATGGGCTCGTCGCCTCGGCCGGCGCGATCGCGGTGGCGGCGGGCCCCCTCATCGGCGGGCTGCTCACTACCTATCTGTCCTGGCGATGGGTGTTCGCCGGTGAGGTTCTCGTCGTGTTCGTCATCCTGATCCTCACCCGTCAGATGGCCGACACCCCGCCCACGGTGGGCACGCGGCTCGACCTGGTGGGCACCGTGTTGTCGGCACTCGGGCTCGGGCTCGTCGTGTACGGCATTCTCCGTTCGGGGAGCTGGGGCTTTGTCCAGCCCAAGACGGGTGCTCCCAGCTGGCTTGGACTGTCGCCGGTCAGCTGGCTGATACTCGCGGGCGGGATTGTGCTGCGGCTCTTCCTATGGTGGCAGACCCACCGTCT
>NZ_CAKJTO010000033.1:0-7714 GCF_917627405.1 Protofrankia sp. Cj5 | reverse complement strand
GTGCTCATTGATCCGGCGATGTTGCGGAATCGGATCCTGCGGGGCGGGCTCATCTCGTTCTTTTTCCAGTACTTTCTGCAAGCTGGCCTCTTCTTCGCCGTGCCGTTGTTCCTGTCAGTGGTGCTCGGGCTTTCAGCGGTCGCGACCGGTATCCGGTTGCTGCCCCTGTCCAGCACCCTGTTGCTGGCCGCCGTGGGCATTCCCAAGATTTTCCCGGACGCGTCGCCACGCCGCGTTGTCCAGACCGGCTTTCTCGCGCTGTTTGCCGGTATCGTAATCATGGTGGCCGCGCTCGACGCGGGTGCCGGAGCCGAAATCGTGACCTGGCCGATGTTGCTCGCGGGCCTCGGTATTGGCGCCCTGGCGTCACAGCTCGGGAGCGTTACCGTGTCGTCGGTGCCCGACGAACACAGCGGTGAAGTCGGTGGGGTACAGAATACTGTCACGAACCTTGGTGCCTCGATCGGAACCGCACTGAGCGGCGCGGTGCTCATCTCTTCGCTGACCGCGTCGTTCCTCAGTGGTGTCCAGCACAACCCCGCCGTCCCCGCGGATCTTTCTTCGAAGGCGCAGGTGGAGCTGGCTGGCGGCATCCCGTTTATTTCCGACGAGGACCTGAAGACCGCGCTCAACAGGGCTGGGGTGCCTCCACACACGGCCGGAGCGATCGTCGAGCAGAACGCGACCGCCCGCATTGACGGACTGCGCACGTCATTGTCTCTACTGGCCGCCATCGCATTGATCGCGCTGTTCTTCAGCCATCGGATCCCGACCCGGCAACCATCCCAGTAGTACTTCGTTTGGTCGCCGCATCGAATCACCATGATTCTGGACAAGTACATACATATTGCTGGGTAAATTTATGCCGACAATAGACGATCTTGTACGATCACCTCGACGGCTCGAGGCCTGTCCATCGAAGTACCCGTGGGGGCGCGGAACGGCCCTGACCACGACAGCGCGGTCAGCTGTGACAGCATCACCACGATCCCGGCCAGGCGGCTCGTGCGGCAGGTCGGTTCCCTGATCGAACAACGACTTCCGAAACACGCTGTAGGAACACGCGCTGACCGAAGCCACCGTCGCAGCCCTCGCCTGACGAAATCCGCTGGCGATGGCGTGGCCTCCGGGCCCATCCCGGCATCGAGATCGCGTTCCGTAGAGAACAGACAGATCGGATTTTATTTAGAGCGACCGGCAATAGGGGACGCGGCGTCGCGGGGCTGGGGCACGCACCTCACCGCATCGCTCCCCATCCATCGCTGCGCGATGCACGGGTACCCCGGCTCGTCGGTCGCCACCCAACACCAGGGTGATTCCCTCCGCCGCCTTGCGATGTACGCACCCCAGCCCCGCTCCTTGATCCACGCCCCTATTGCCGGGCGCTCTTACCCGGACACCCCGATGCCTGTCCTGGAGCCGGGTAGCTCGCCGCTCTACTTGCTGAAGTGGTAACTTGGCAAGCAAGTAGGTGAGCAAGTCTGGTGGGCCGGGGGGAGGCAGCGGTGGAGCTGGACGCGATTGTCAGGCGGCTGCGGTCGGCCGGTGGCGAGTTGGAGGACGTCGAGGTCAAGCGGGCCGCGGGGGGCCTGCCGCGGAGCGTGGCCGAGACGATGTCCGCGTTCGCCAACTCCCGGGGCGGTCTGCTCATCCTCGGGCTCGATGAGTGCGCCGGATTCAGCCCTGTCGACCTCGGCGATCCGACGGCGCTGCGGGACGAGGTGGTCGCGGTTGCCCGCGGAAAGATCACGCCGCCGCTGGCGCCGAGCGTGGAGCTCGTGCCATTCGAGGGCGCTGTCCTGGTGGTCACCGACATCGACCCGCTGCCACCGGCGCAGCGACCCTGTTACGTCACCGCCAGGGGCCTCTACAACGGCGCGTTCACCCGGATCGGTGACGGGGATCAGCGGCTGACGCCGTACGAGATCGACCGGCTGCGGGAGAACCCCGGGCAGCCCCGCTGGGACGAGGAACCGGTTCCGGAAGCGACGGTTGACGATCTGGACCGGGGTGCGGTCCTGCGTCTGGTTGAGGTCGCGAGCCGTAATTCGCCGCGGGCGTTCGCCGGGTTGAGTGAGCCTGACGCGCTCGTTTCGCTGGGCGTTCTCGTGGCGCACAATGGATTGCTCGTGCCGTCGCTCGCGGGGTTGCTCAGCGTCGGCAGGTATCCCCAGCGGTTCTTCCCGCAGCTGATGGTGTCGGTGGCGGTCTACCCGCATGAGGACGGCAGCCGGCCGGGGCCGGGGGGGGTTCGGTTCCTGGACAGTGCCGCGGTCGGCGGGAACGCCCCGACGATGGTGGCCGACGCGATGCTGGCGGTGCAGCGCAACCTCCGCCGGGCCAGCCGGATCGTCGGTGCCGGGCGTGAGGACATCTGGGAGATCGCGCCTGAGGTGATCCGGGAAGTCGTCGTCAACGCGCTTATGCACCGCGACTACAGCCCGCAGGCCCGCGGCACCCAGGTCCAGGTGGAGCTGTTTCCCGACCGGTTCACCGTCACCAGTCCCGGTGGGCTGTTCGGCAACGTCCGGCTGGAGACGCTGGGGGAGGCCAGCACCTCATCATCCCGCAACGCCCGCCTCGCAGCCCTGCTGCAGGAGACCGGCGACCCGCTCACCGGACGTCCGGTGGCCGAGAACCGCGGTTCGGGCGTCGGTGCGATGATCAGTCAGGTCCGGCACGACACCGGGCTGGTCCCGCTGTTCAGCGACAGCCTCGACTACTTCCGCGTGACCATTCCGCGGACCTCTCCCGTCACCCCCGAGCTGCGCGCCTGGGCAGCACGGCTCGGCCGGGGCGAGAAACTTTCGGAAGCGCAGCTCGGCGCACTCGCGCTCGCGAAGGCGGGCTACGACATAGACGTGGCCCTGCTGCGCAGGTTGGCTCTGAGCACCGCGGATGCGCGGCGTGAGCTGGGCCATCTGCGCGACCTCGGAATTCTGGTCCCACGTCGGGCCCGGGAGGACGGCGCGTTCCGGCTCGCCTCAGGCCTGCTCGGGACGGTGGCCAGCCAGGCGGCGACAACGCGGCTGGGCCGGCCGGGCACCGGCCTCGCGGACCGCATCCTCGTAGCCCTCGCCGGCACCGATTCAGCCAGCCGGGAGGAGCTGCAGGCGACGACGGGCGCGAGCCGGACCGCGGTTGCGAAAACGCTCGGCACCCTCCTCTCGGGCGGCCAGGTCGAAGCCACCGCGCCGCTGCACAGCCCGTACAGGCGCTACCGGCTCGCCCAGCCCTGAGAGCGCGTTTGAGATCGTCATTCCGGCTCACTGATCGAAAGCCCGATCTCAAACACGCTCTGGGAACCTGTTCCACGCCGACCACTAAGCCGGGGGCGGAGGTGGCGCTTCGCCCGATCTATCAGACAGTCAGCTACCTACCGCGACGAATCGCTGTACGGAAAGGTTCATGGTCATTCGGGGCCGAGCGCGGTGAGCAACGCGGTTAGCGCGGTCCTCTCGCCGTCCGCGTTGGGACTCGTCGCTCGGAGTGCGCGCAGCACCGTATCGATTTTTCCATCGATCTTGGTCCAGGTGGCTTTGTCCTTCGGTTTTAGGCGCGCTTCGCCTTTGTCCCATTCGGTTTCGAGATCAGTGATGCGGGCCGTGGCGCCAGACTGGTTGCCGGCGTTCAGGAGATCCAGCGTGTCCTGTGTGATTTTTCGGAACTTCGAGAGGTCGCCGAGGGGCGAGGACTGTGCTGTCTGGCCCCTGCTGGGGACCGGCTGTACTATTTGGTTCCCGAAGGAGGCAGGCTGCGTTGGCTGGCCCTCGAAGGGGGTCGGCTGCGTGACGGGAGCCGAGTCTGACGTGTCTGCTTGAAGGGAGGACTTGCGCAGGAAGTATCCCGTCCCTGCGGTAGCAAGAACAAGTGCCACGACGATGACCGTTTGCCACGGTCCTCCTCGTCGCACGGTCTCGTCAGTATCAACAGCAGACGCACTCGGGATGACATCGGCTTTCGTCACCGAGAAATAAATGACGATGCCGAGAATGCCGGCCGAAAAAATGAAGCTCGTCACCGTCGCACCCAGGCCCAGGCCACCCTCGCCTGGTGACTGGGAGAGGTAGTCACCGATCGACGCTCCAAGCGGGCGGGTCATGATGTAGATGATCCAGAAGGAAAGAATCGGGTTGAGCCCGAATCGCCACCCAATCGCCATGATGGCGATCAGTGATACCACGATGATTCCTGTCATCAGGTAGCCGATCCCGAGCACCTCGGCCATGAGATCGCCGGTTGCCGTACCGAGCGCGAAGGTGACGAGAACCGTAAGCCAGTAGAATGCTTCTCGTCGTCTGGTGAAGATGGAATGAATGGAGAGTGTCTTCTCGGTCAGATACCATGCGAGGAAGGAGAGACCGAGAAGGGCACCGAAGATCAGGGTGCTTGTTTCGAGCGGCACGCCGACGCTGTCCGTGAGGTTATCGGTCACCAGTGTGCCGAAGACGCTTACGAGCGCCACCGTCAGCCAGTATATGCCCGGTATGTAGCGGTGCGTTCTGAACTGGAAGATCAGCGCGACGGCGAGCAGGACGCCGGTGACGACGGATGTACCCGTCAGGCCAAGGTTCAGGTTGACGTTGAGGAAGTCGGCGGCCGATTCACCAACTGTCGTACAGAGCACTTTGATGATCCAGAAGTAGATGGTGACTTCTGGGACTTTGCTGAGCATCTGCCGGCCTCGCAACGATGCCGGGGAACTGTCGTCGTTCACGGCGAGGCGCGTAGGAGTCGTCATGCTGCCACGGTGGCTCAGCAGGCCTGAACAAATCCTGACCACATCGGCGTCAGAGGCGTGTCACGCTCCGGGCAGCGACAGTTCAACAGCCGCGCCGGGCCCGCCGTCAAAAGCCCGTACGCTCCCGCCGGCAGCGGCTGCGAGGCGGTGGACCAGCGCCAGTCCAAGCCCCGCCCCGTCGTGGCCGTCGTGCGGGTCCGCGCGCCAGCCCGGCTCGAACAGGTGCGCCGCCGTGTCGGCGCCAAGCCCGGGCCCGTCGTCACGGATGTCGATGCGGAGCTGGCCGGCGACGACCCGTGCCACCACGTGCACCTGGGTGTGTGCGTAGCGGCGGGCGTTGTCCAGCACCGGCGACAACATCCGCTCGAGCAGGCCGGCATCCACCCCCGCAAGCGTGCTGGCGGGCACCGACATCACCAGTTCCGGCGGGGCGCTCCACCGCCTGGCAAGTCCTTGCACCACCTCGCCGACGTCGCACCGGTCGGGCAGTCCACCAACGCCTGTGCGGGCGGCGGCCATGAGGGTGTCGAGGATGACCGTCATCCGGTTCGCCGCGTCGGCGATCGGGGGCAGTGCCCGGTCGAACTCGGCCACTTCGCGTGGCCGGCTCTGCAGCAGGCTGATCTCGGCGACCATGGCGGCCAGCGGGGTACGCAGTTCATGTGACAGGTGATCGCTGAACGCCTGCTCGTGGCGCAGAACCGCGCTGACTCGGTCCAGGAGACTGTCGAGCGTCGCGGCGAGCCGGGCGAGTTCGGCCGGTCTGGGCGCGGCTCCGAACCGGTGGTCGGAGGCATCCGCGCTCCACCGGCCTGCCTGCTCGGTCATCTCCTCGACCGGGCGCAACGCACGGTCAGTGCTGACCCGTATCACCAGGTATACGCCGACGAGCAGGAGCAGCGCCAGCAGCAGGCTGCCGACGACAGCGATCTTCTCGGTCTGCCGGTAGGGGGCCAGCGACAGGCTGACGACGACGGTGGCCGCCTGCCGGCCCTGCAATGTCACCGGCAGCGCGAACAACCGGACCGGAGAGGCGCCACCCGTCGTCACTGTCCGTTCGCCCATGCCGGTCAGGGCGCTGGCTTGGCCCAGTAACGTGGCCCCGCCGGGCGGCTCCTCCACCGCGCGGCCACCCACGAAGATCCACGTTCCGGTATCGATCGCGCTGTCATCGCGTACATCACGGATGGAGACCGCACCGCCGGTGAAGACCTCGACGGTGCTGGCGACAGCCTCTGCCCGTGTCCGCAGCACAGTGTCGGCCTGCTGCCGCAGCTGCGCGCTGAGCGCGGCATTGAACGCCACGGTCAGCGCCGTGAGCCAGCCCGCGGTGGTCACGACCGCCACCACCGCGATCCGGCCCCGCAGCGTCGAAGGCCCTCTCACGTGAACTGGTACCCGACACCATGGACAGTCGTGATTGCCCGCGAATCGTCCACCAGCGCCAACTTGCGGCGAAGCTTCGCGACATACTGATCCAGGGTGTTGTCGTAGACGATCGCCCCGGTGGGCCAGCCCGCGTCCACCAGCTCCCGCCGCCTCACCACCTCGCTGGGCGACGCCATCAACCGGGCAAGGACTCGGTACTCCGTCGGGGTCAGACGCACGTTCGTGGTCGCGCCGGCCAGTACATGGCCGCGCGGGTCCAGACGCAGACCGCCGGACACCGAGACGGGCGCGGGCCTGGCCCGTCTCAGCAGGCTCCCCAACCGGGCCACGAGCTCAGCAAAGTGGAACGGCTTCGCGACGTACTCATCGCCGCCGGCCGCGAAACCCGAAACAAGGTCGGTGATATTCCCCCTCGCGGTGAGGAACAGTACCGGGACGTGCACACCACGCGCGCGCAGGGCCTGACACACATCCCGGCCGTCAGAATCCGGCAGGCCCACGTCCATCACGACCACGTCGAAACCGCTGTCGTCGGCGAACCGCGACAGGGCGGACGACCCGTCGGCCACCGCGGTCACGACCGCGCCCTGTTCACGCAGGCCGCGAGCAAGGACGCCGCGCAACGCCGGGTCGTCCTCCACGATCAGCACCCGCGATCCCTCCACAGCCGCCAGTATGCATACGGCGACGCCGGCGCAAGAGCGCACGGCAACAGGGGGGTGGATCAAGGAATGGGGCTGGGGGGCGCGCATCGCGAGGCGGAGGACGGAGCCACCCTGCTTGTTCCGATCAGGAACGGATCGCGTTTTCGGCGGCTTCGAACAGTTCGTTGACATCATGTCCGGCTTTCAACGCGCATGCGGCGGCCATGGTCAGCAGGAGCAGCGGTACGACGGCGGGGGCCCAGCGTCCTCGGGGCGGCGGTGCCAGTAACGCCTCGATCCGGGCGGAGACCTGCCCATCGGTGAAACCCGCCGCGGTGAGGGCGCTGTCGTGCCGGGCGAGGGCAGCACGGGCGACGGCCTGCGCGGTCAGCCGTCGATCGCCGGTCGCGGCAGCGGCCGTCTCGTCCGCCCACCGCTCCAGAGCCTGGTCGCAGGCAGCCACCAGCGGCCGGGTCAGCGGGCAGGTCGCGGCGGCCAGCCGCACCGCGAACCGGAAGAGCCAGTGCGCATGGTCGAGGTGGCAGCGTTCGTGGGCCAGCAGCACCCGCTGTTCGGCAGGGGGCAACGCCTTGAGCATCCCGGAACTGACCACGATCCGTCCCGGCCAACCGGGCACCGCCACCGCGGCGGGGGTCGGATCATCAATGACGACGAGCGTCCCGGCGCATGCGGCGTGCCGGTAGGCGGGAAGCCAGCGGCGTGCCTCGACGGCCAGCCGCCATGCCAGCGTGCCGCACCCGGCCACTCCCACCGCGACGGCGACCCACGCCGCAACCGAAGCCGCCGGTGGTACCGGGTCGCCGGCGCCGACCAGGCTGGCCGACCAGCGGCCGAGCGCCGCGACCGGTGGCACCTGCCCGACCAGCAGGAGCGTCAGCAGACCGACGACCACGATCCACACCGCCGCGGTGCCGAGGGC
>NZ_CAKJTO010000032.1:0-46223 GCF_917627405.1 Protofrankia sp. Cj5 | reverse complement strand
GGCCGTTGGTGGACACGCACAGTTTGATGTCCGGGCAGTCGCGGGCCACCAGCTCCATCGTGGCGAAGGTGCGGCGCGCGTTCGCCAGCGGCTCGCCCGGCCCGGCGACGCCGAGCACGCTCATCTGCTTGATTTCGCTGGCGACCCGTTTGACCTTGGCGAGCGCCTCCTGCGGGGACAGCAGCCGGCTGGTGACGCCGGGCCGGCTCTCGTTCGCGCAGTCGAACTTGCGG
This sequence comes from Protofrankia sp. Cj5, assembly GCF_917627405.1. Classification (NCBI taxonomy): domain Bacteria; kingdom Bacillati; phylum Actinomycetota; class Actinomycetes; order Frankiales; family Frankiaceae; genus Protofrankia; species Protofrankia sp. Cj5. The sequence continues at coordinate 45,990 of NZ_CAKJTO010000032.1, read as the reverse complement.
TTGCAGTAGTTGCACTGGATGTTGCAGCCGGGCGCGACCGGCACGTGCATCCGGGCGTAGTACTGGTGGGCTTCCTGGCTGTAACAGGGATGGTTCGCGATCTTGTCGGCGATCTCCGGGTCAAGGCCGGTAGCGCCGCTGCCGCAGCCCCTGGTCGACGCGCACCCGCCGCCGGGTGGCGCCTGCTGGCCAGCCGCCTCCTTCCGCGCGGGCACCGGCCGCTCGCCGGCCCGCGGGGAGGGCAGCACCGTGAGCGGGATGGACCCCTCGGTCATGCCGGCTCACCTCCTTCGTGACGGGCCTCGTGGCTTGCCACGACGACGGCCGGTTGCAGTTCCTTCTCCAGGCATCCGACGACTCGGCCGTTGGTGAACGCGACCGCGTAGACGATGTGCTCCTGCAGGTAGAGCCCGACACCGCGGACATGTCCCACAGACCCTGCGTCCACCAGGACGTCACCGACAGCAATGCCGGGCTCCGGGTAGGTCCCGTCGTTACGCAGTACCTTGACGGTCACGACCTCGTCGCCGACATCGAACGCAGCCCTCATCGCGCACTCTCCTGTGATTCGACGGTGACGGCGTCCAGCGCGACGAACGCCCGCGGGGCACGGTCGGCCAGGACCTTGAACAGGCGGTGGTCCAGTGCGGTGCCGGTGGTGAACGCCTCATGGGCGTCGGCGAGCGCCGCCCGATATGCCGCCATGCGGGCATCCGGCGCTGCCACCGCGGCGTCGATCCGGGCAACCGCGGCGGAGAAGTGCCGAAGGATGTGCAGCCGGTTGACGGCGACCACCCGCGGATCGTAGGGGACATCGAGGACCTCGAAATACTCCTCGGCGGTCCCGGCACGGCCGAAGGCCGCCAGCAGGCCGCTCATCGAGCGTCCACCTTTGCCAGTTCTCGTTCCAACCGGTGGATCTCGACGTAGGCGTTGTAGGTCGCGGTGGCCGTCTCAATGATCTGCTCCCAGCCGACCGGCAGGTCCTCGGCCAGGTCATGCAGGTCGAGCTTCAACCTGGTAGCGAGGCTGTTGAGCTTCTTCAGCTTCGTCTGCAGCTGGGGGATCTCGTCAGAAGTCGTCACGAGCCACCTCCGGGTAGGTGCCGACGAGTGCGGCGGCGGCGTTTACCAGTGCCGCACCACGCTCGGCGAGATGATCGATGGAGTCGAAGCCGAACCGGTGGGCGTCGCGCAGCACGTCGCAGATGACCACAAGCCGGCCGACGAACACCACGACTCGGCCGAACCCCTCCTGGCTGAGGTCCAGCACATAGCTGGTGACCTGGCCGGTGGCCTTCTCGATGCCGGCGGCGACCGCCTGGTAATAGGTGCGCAGCCGGCCCTCGGTCGCCGGATCGACGTCACAGGTGATTCCGAGCTCGCGGCGGCGTGCCGCGGTGAGCACGAACGGACCGAGCAGCTTCTCGGCGCCGAGCCGGTCGAACTGCCCGTAGGTGTCGCCAGCCCGCAGCTGGTCGACCAGGTCACGCACGAAGCCGTTGCCGATGGCTGCGCTTACGTCATGCCCGGGGCCGGCCATGCCGCTCATCGGGGGTTCCAGGTGGGCGCGAGATCCGGCGAGTGCTGGCGCAGGACCTTGCGCAACCACGGCGGCGGGTTACCAGCGAGCACGCCTTGCAGCCGCTCGATCAGATCGGTCACCCGGGTGTCCTCAGCCGTCTTCACCGGATGGACCTTGGCCTTCACCACCCGGGCCGCGGCGGACCCGCCGATCGCGCAGACATGGAGGATCGAGCAGTCGGCCACCGCCGCCAGCCTGCTTTCAATCTTGTTGTCCTCGTCATCGCCGGCTGGAGCGAGCGTGCGCGTCTCCATCAGCTCGGCCGTGGTCGCCGAGACCTCGTACACGTCGAACCGGCAACACAGCCCAAAATGCTGGTCGACGGCGCTGCCGTCACTCGTGGCAAATGCGACTTTCAGCACGTCAACTCCTCATAACGCTTGTTCGACCGGGTCGGGGAATGCTCACGTCCCGATCCGGCACACCGGCCGGAGCGATAATCAAGAAGGCAGTTGGCCGCGTCGACAAGCAGGTGGAGGCTGCCGCGGTAACCCGCGGTGGCCCGCAGCTGCGCGCCGAGACGGTCATAAACCGGGAAGCCCACGGCCAGGTGGGCCGCGCCGATCCGGTTGGCCACCTCACGACCACGGCTGGACGCGACGACGAGCTCGGCCCCGGCGGCGGCGGCCCGTTCAGCGAGATCGACGAAGTCACCGACGACCACCTCGTCCCAGGGCGCCCGCTCCAGAACCGCGGCCTCGGTCGGAGACACCGCCGCGACGATCTCCGCGCCCGCGTCGTAGAGGAGCGAACCCACCGCGACGAGCTGTTCCGGCTCACCCGCCAGCGCGACCCGCGCGCCACCGAGGACGAAGTGGCTGTCCATCAGGCCGTCCGCGAGGCGACGCCGCCACCGGCGGACCTCCTCGGGTGCGGGCACACCGCCGAAATCCATCAACGCGTGCACCAGCCGGTCGACCGCCGCCAATCCACTCAAATGATCATGAGCCGTGAGAGGTGCGGCCGCGCGGGCGGCCAACACCGCTCCCGCGCCAGCGGCAGTCGCGCCGATCGCCGCCACCGCGCCCGAAGCTCCGAGACCGAGCAGGTCCGCCACGCTCGTGCCACCGGTGGTCAGCGGCGACCAGGCTTCGTCGAGATGACCGTCGAGTGATCCGGACAGGTCCGGGACGAGTACCGGGGCAAGCCCGAACGCCCGCACCAGCCCGGCCACCTCGTCGAGGTCGACAGCGGACAGCGACGGGCCTACCAGCACCGCCAGCTGCTCCGCACGTGTCGTACCGGCAGCTGGGACCGCTCCGACCAGGGCCTCCAACGCGGCCGCCCAGCCGTCCGACAAACCACCGCGGAAGTCCGGTGTGGACACCGGGACAACCAGCGGGTGCCCCTGCGCCGGAAAACAGGAGGTCCGCGGCGCGTATCGGGACGTCCGCAGGACACCGAGCAGGTCCTCACCGTTGACCTCCGTCATGCCGGTGGTGAGTACCCCGATCACATCCGGATTATTACGTTCAGTAATAGTATCCAGCGCGGCAATAACCGAATCGGAGGCGCCGAGTACCGCTGTGACCTCGGTGACCGCGGTGGTCTGCAAAGGAATCGGTTCGCGGAAGTGACGTGTCAGCAGGGCCTTGGCAAACGCCGTGCAGCCCTGAGCACCGTGCAGCAGCGGGATCGAGCGCGCCAGCCCCAAGAAGACCAGAGCACCGCCGAGAGGTTGGCTGTGCTTGAGCGGATCGAACGCCGCGCCGGTCGCGCCGGGCACCACACGCGCCATCAGCTCGCCCCGTCCGTTCCCGCGGCGGCTGGCCGCTCCCACGGGGCTGGCGCGCGGACCTGCTCCCAGACGGGGCTGGACAGCGCCAGGTCAAGACGGCGGGCGAACTCCACCATCCCGGCGTAGCCAGCGAAAGCGTGCTGCCGTTCCTGGTTGACGTCCAGGAACGGCAGCCTGCCCTTGAGCGCGGTGTACTGGTTACGCCCACCGGCGATGAGTATGTCGGCCTGGGTCTCGCGGACGAGCCGCAGCAGCTCCGCCGGATTCCCGTCCCTGATCACCCGGCCGTCCGGGCCGAGCAACGAAACAATCTTGTCGACGTCGTCGTCGGTGCTCTTCGTCGCTCCGGAGGCAACGACCTCCACCCCGAGGTCCTGCAGTGCCGAGACCAACGACCAGCTCTTGACGCCGCCGGTGTAGAGCACGGCACGGGCCCCGGCGAGCCGTTCCCGGTACGGGGCGAGCGCCGCCGCGACGTCGGCCTCCTCGGCGGTAATGAGCTCGTTCGCGCGCCAGGCGAGCTCGTCACCGCCGAGAAGACCCGCAAATCCACGCAGCGTCGCGGCCATCGCCCGCAGGCCGTAGAAGCTGCCCTCGAACCACGGGATGCCGTAGCGATCCTCCAGCCCGCGGGCGAGCGAGAGCAGCGCCCGCGAGCAGACGACCATCGTCGCCCGGGCACGGTGGGCGGCGGCGACGTCGGCGTACCTGGCGTCGCCGCTGATGCTCGCCAGCACTCGGATGCCGAGCTTGGCAAGCACCGGGGCGACGTCCCACAACTCGCCGGCGATGTTGTACTCGCCGACCAGATTCACGTCATACGGGGTGCTGAACGCCGGCTCGACCGTACCGATCACATGTTCCAGCAACGCCTGACCGGCGAGACGGTTGCCGAAGTTCTTACTGCCGGCGAAGCCCGGCGCGTGCACCGGGACGACCGGTATCCCGGTCACGGTCGCCGCCGCCGCGCACACCGCGTCGATATCGTCGCCGATCATCGCGGTGACGCAGGTGGAATAGACAAAGACGGCGGGTGGATGGTGGCGCCGGGCGGCCTCGACGATGGTGTCGTAGAGACGCTGCTCACCGCCGAAGACCACCTCCTGCTCGCCGATGTCGGTGGCGAATCCGCGCCGGTAGAGCGTCGGACCGGAGGAGAGGCTGCCCCGACCGTCCCACGAGTTGCCGGCACAGGCGATCGGGCCGTGCACCACATGGGCGACGTCGGTGATGGGCACCAACGTGATCATCGAACCGTCGAACGCGCAGCCACCGGCGGTGCCGCCCGGCTTGGGTTTCGGGCATCCCGCCTTCCGCGCCGCGGGCTCCTTGGTACGGTTGTGATCGCATGCCGGCTCGTCGAACAACTTGCCTGGTTCGACCGTGCCGCGGGTCAGGGCAGCCATGTTCACCTCAGCGAATGACGTCGAAGCTGTGGTCCGGGGCGTTGCGGTCGAGCTCGTCGAGCACGGTGTTCACGAACTGGGCGAGCAGGTTGATCCCGCCCTCGTAGCCGACGATGGGGAACCGGTGCAGATGGTGCCGGTCCGGGATGGGGAAGCCGACCCGGATCAGCGGCAGGTTCGCCTCCCGCGACAGGAACTTCAGGTACGAGTTCCCGACCAGCAGATCGACCGGCTCGGTGAACAGCAGTGACCGCAGGTGCCACTGGTCCTTGCCCGTCCAGACCGTGGCGTGGCCGCCGTAGGGGCTCGCGGCGAGGACGGCTTCGGCGCGCTGCTTGAATTCCTCGTCACCGTTGGTGGACACCACGTGTACCGGCACGATACCGAGCTCCAGCAGGAAGCCGAGCAGCGCCACGACAAGGTCGGGGTCACCCATGACCGCCGCGCGCTTACCGTGCAGGTAGGCGTGTGAGTCGGTCATCGCGTCGACCAGCCGGCCGCGCTCGGCGGTGACGGCGGCGGGGACCTTGACCCCGGTGAGGGCCGCCACCTCGGTGACGAACCGGTCGGTGTTGCCCACGCCGATCGGCAGCGGCACCGTGGCGGTCTGCTGCCCCCACTCGGTGCGCACCAGCTCAGCGGTCTTACGCGTGGCGCTCTCCTGCAGGAACAGGGTCGCCTTGGCGTTGATCGCATCGGCGGCCACCGGCAACGGCGTGCCGCCCGGGTACAGTTCGTAGTCTCCGGTGGCCGGCGAGTCCAGAGCGTCGGTGTGGTCGCCGAGCAGGACGTGCTTGACGCCCAGCAGGGTGAGCAGCCGCTTGATCTCGCGCAGGTTGCCGGTGTAGGTCTCGAAGCCCGGCACCACGTTCAGCGTGCCGTTGGACTTCTTCGCTTTCTTTCCCGCGTTCAGGTAGGAAAGAATACCCTTCATCATGTTGTCGTAGCCCGTGAGGTGCGAGCCGACAAAACTCGGGGTGTGCGCGTAGGGTACCGGGTAGTCCGCGGAGATGGCACCCTTCTCCCGGGCTATACCGATAAAGTTCTGCAGGTCGTCACCGATGACCTCGGCCATGCAGGTGGTGGAGACCGCGACCATGTCCGGCTTGTAGAGCGCGGTGGCGTTCTCCAGCGCCTCGATGAGGTTGTTGAGGCCACCGAAGACGGCGGCGTCCTCGGTCATCGACGACGACGCCGCCGGGAACGGCTCCTTGAAATGCCGGGCGAAGTAGCTGCGGAAGTACGCTACGCAGCCCTGGGAACCGTGAACGAGCGGGAGCGTGCCGGCGAACCCAATAGCCGCGAGCAGCGCGCCGAGTGGCTGGCAGGCCTTGCCCGGGTCGATGGTGAGTGCCTCCCGGGCGAAGTTCTTCTCCCGGTACTCCCAGGAACGGGTCCAGTCCGCGACCCGAGCGATCTCGGCGGGGTCGGCGGGGTCCTCGAACTCACGCTTGCGGTCGAACTGCTCCTGGAAGTGCGGAGCCTTGAACAGCTCGTTGTGGTCGAGCACGCGAAGAGGTACGGGATTGTCTGTCATGCGAACGCCCTCTTATGTAATCGATGGGGAGGAAGGAGCGGCTTCCCCCGGACAGCTGCTTGCGCCGCGATCCGGGAGAGACCGATTCGCTACGGCGGACTGGCGTACGGGGCCGCCCGGCCTGCTTCCGGCGATCGCGCTTCCAACGGAACGCGACCAGCCCTCGGCCGGCGCCTTTCACAACCTGGCGGGGCCACTCCCCCGGCGGCTCGGGAGCCGATCAGAAAACGGTTCCCGAGCCGCCGGATCACCAGGTCGGTCACCCCGGCCCGCCGTCGGCGCGCTCACTGCCGCGCTCGCGCCGACGGCTAGGGCGTGTTTCGAAAGCCAGCTGTCCGGCTCGCCACGCCCAGGCGGCCCCTGGCCGCGTTCTCGGCCACACCGATACCACTCATCCGGTAACGGTGTGGCCCGCGGCCTTGCCAGGAACCGCCTGAACGCGGCTCCCTGATCGAACGACAACTTTCGAAACACACCGTAGGGGCCTACGCGGCGGCCGTGGACCAGGGCGCCTGGAACAGGTTCCAGGTCGGGCTGTTGATCGCGATGTCCATGTCGCGGGCGAACACGGCGAAGCCGTCGACACCGTGGTATGGGCCGGAGTAATCCCAGGAGTGCATCTGGCGGAAGGGAAGCCCCATCTTGTGGAAGACGTACTTCTCCTTCACGCCGGCACCCATCAGGTCGGGCCGCAGCCGGCGGGCGAACTCCTCCAGCTCGTAGGCGCTCGGGTCGTCGTAGATCACGACGCCCTCGCCGAGCTCGGGGTTGGTGCGGCTGTAGTCATCCTTGTGGGCGAACTCGTAGCCGGTACCGATGATCTCCATGCCGAGATCCTCGTAGGCGCCGATGGTGTGCCGCGGGCGCAGGCCACCGACGAGCAGCATCACCCGCTTGCCCTCCAGCCGCGGCCGGTACTCGTTGCGCACCAGGTCGAACAGGGGCTGGTAGCTGGCGATCGCGGCCTCGGTCTTCTCCTTGATCGTGTCATCGAAGAACGACGCGATCTTCCGCATCGACTCAACAATCTTGGTCGGGCCGAAGAAGTTGAACTCGGTCCACGGGGTGCCGAAACGCTCCTCCATCGTGGTGCAGATGTAGTTCATGGAGCGGTAGCAGTGAATCAGGTTCAGCTTGGTCATGTGGCTGGTGGACAGCTCGTTGAGCGTGCCGTCGCCGGACCACTGGGCCACCACCCGCAGGCCCATGTCCTCCAGAATGCGCCGGGATGCCCACGCGTCGCCGCCGATGTTGTAGTCACCGATCAGGGCGACGTCATATGCGGTCTGCTTGGTGGTGTCCCGGGTGCCGAGCACGATGTCCCGGATGGCGTCGTTGGCGATGTGGTGGCCCAGCGACTGGCTGACGCCACGGAAACCCTCGCACTTCACCGGGACGACCGGCATGTCCAGCGCTTCGGACGTCTCGCGCGCGACCGCGTCGATGTCGTCACCGATCAGGCCGATCGGGCACTCGGACTGGATGGAGATACCTTTGGCCAGCGGGAACAGCTCGGAGATCTCCTTGCAGATCGCGGCGAGCTTCTTGTCACCACCGAACACGATGTCGCGTTCCTGGAAGTCGCTGGTGAACTGGAACGTGACGAAGTTGTCGACGCCGCGGGTACCGTGCGAGTAGTTGCGCCGGGAGGCCCAGGAGTACTGGCCGCAGCCCACCGGGCCATGGCTGATATGGACCATGTCCTTGATCGGGCCCCACACCACGCCCTTGGAACCGGCGTAGGCGCAGCCGCGGATCGTCATCACGCCAGGGCGCGACTTGATGTTGGACTTGACCTCGCACTCCTTCGACCCGTCAGGGTCGTTGGGCTTGATGTGCTTGGCCCGGAACTTCGCGGCCTTGGCCGGATACCCGGCGAGAACATCGTCGATCATTGCCTGGGTGTCGGCGACCGGCGTCACGGGAGGAGTCACGGGAGGAGTCACGACAGACCTTTCTGATGAGAAGTTCGCCTGGTCACGCGACCGCGGTGGCCTTCTGGCCGACGATTGACTCGTCCTCCTGCTCCATGATCCCGAAGTCGATCAGGAGCTCCTCGAGCTCGTCCATGGTGATCGGCGTGGGGATGGTCTTCATGTCGTTCTCTTCGATCTTGCGTGCCAGTTCCTTGTACTCATTCGCCTGGTTGGACTCGGGCGCGTACTCCAGAACCGTCATCCGGCGCAGCTCGGCGTGCTGAACGATGTTGTCGCGGGGCACGAAGTGGATCATCTGGGTGTTCAGCCGCCGCGCGAGCTCGGTGATGAGCTCGTCCTCACGGTCGGTCTTGCGGCTGTTGCAGATAAGCCCACCGAGGCGGACACCACCGGAATGCGCGTACTTCAGGATGCCTCGGGCGATGTTGTTCGCCGCGTACATGGCCATCATCTCACCGGAGGTGACGATGTAGATCTCCTGGGCCTTGCCCTGGCGGATCGGCATGGCGAAGCCGCCACACACGACGTCACCGAGGACGTCGTAGCAGACGAAGTCGAGGTCCTCGTAGGCGCCGTTCTCCTCGAGGAAGGTGATCGCGGTGATCACACCACGGCCCGCGCAGCCCACGCCCGGCTCGGGACCACCGGACTCGACGCAACGGATGTCGAACTCACCGGACAGCAGCACCTCCTCCAGCTCGAGATCCTCGACCGAGCCCTTCTCCGCGGCCAGGGCCAGAACCGAGGTCTGCGCCTTCGAGTGCAGGATCAGACGGGTCGAGTCCGCCTTCGGGTCGCAGCCAACGATCATGATACGGTTGCCGCGAGTAGCAAGCGCCGCCATCGTGTTCTGCTGAGTGGTGGACTTACCGATACCACCCTTGCCGTAAAAGGCGATCTGCCTCATCGCTGTGTGCTCCTCACCGCACGCCCGAGCGTGCGTCCATGTCGGAAAACCAGAGTTCGTTCAGGTAGCCGTGCTGGTACAGACAGCCGTGCTGGTACAGGTGACGGAAACCTGGAACCGCTCGTAGAGATCGCGGATCTCGTCCGAGCGCAACGGGCGCTTGAGCATGCAGACCTGCGAGCGCAGACCCTCCAGGACCGGTCCGAGAACGCGCTCGTCCGCATCGATCCCGTGCTTGCGCAGGGCGTGGCGCACCGACGCCCGCCCCGCGTGCTTGCCCACGACCAGGCGGCGCCGGGCGCCGACCTCAGCGGGGTCGAAGGGCTCGTAGAGGCTGGGCGCCTTGAGCACCCCGTCCACGTGGATACCGGACTCGTGCATGAACGCCGCCCCACCGACGATGGCCTTCCCGCACGGCATCGGACGGCGTGCCGCGCGCGAGACCAGGGCCGCGAGCGCCCGGAAGGACGTGGTGTCCAGGCCGGCCCTGAGGCCGAACAGGTGGCGCAGCGCCATCGCCACCTCCTCCATGGGCGCGTTGCCGGCCCGTTCACCCAGCCCCGCGACCGTGGTGCTGACGAACCCGAAGCCCGCCCGGACCGCCGCGAGCGTGTTGGCGGTGGCGAGACCGAAGTCGTCATGGGCGTGGATCTCCCAGTTGGCGGGCACCGCGCCCACCAGCTGGGACGCGCGGGCCCAGGCGCCGAAAGGCTCGAGGACCCCGACGGTGTCGGCCCAGCGCAGGCGGTCGACACCATCGCGGGACAGTTCGCCCGCGAGCTCGATGACGAAGCCGTCGTCCGCCCGCGAAGCATCCTCAAACCCGACCCCGACCAGCAGGCCCAGGTCGAGGGCGGCGGCGGCGCACTCGCGGATCCGGGTACGCGCCCACGCCCGGTCACGACCGAACTTGTGCGCAAGGTGCAGGTCGGAGACGGGGATACTGATGTGAACGCGACGGACGCCAGCGGTGACCGCCGCGTCGATGTCGGACCGCATCGCCCGGCACCAAGCGACGATCTCCGCCCGCAGCCCGGCGGACGCGATACGACGCAGTACTTCGCGCTCGGCCGAGCCCATGGCCGGCACGCCCGCCTCGATCTGCTGTACCCCCGCCTGGTCGAGCGCGACGGCGATGGCGAGCTTCTCCTCGGCCGTGAAGGCAACTCCCGGGGCCTGCTCACCATCACGCAGGGTGGTGTCACAGAACCCGATCACGCTGTCGTGCCTCACAGTTGCCCTCCGTCGGTCGAAAAGGAAGGTGGCGAGATGCGCGGGCCCGCGGTCAGCTGTCCGCGACCGGTGGCGACCTCCGCGGGCCTCGCCGTTGAAGCGCCGCGATTAGGAATGTCGTCCACCGTTGTTTCACGCTCTTTAAGCGCCGTATCTTCGCAGTAACGTTTCGGCCGCATCCGCGATTCTGGGACGAATAGCTGAGGAGCCCCGGGCCGGGTGTCGAAAAGCCCTGGGACCAACGGTGCGAGCGCCTGGCGCCACATGGTTCACCGCCGGTCGTCACCGGACCCGCCGGCACAATACGACAGCTTGTCTTCGCACTATTGTTTTACGCTCGGAAGCCGTGACCAAATATCGTGGACAGCCAACTTGGGACGAATGAACCAGCGTCCGCGGGCCAATGACCCGAACAGTTTTTCAAACGCCCCGGAGAAGTCTGCCCCGGGACCCGGGCATGACAAACAGTGGCGAGCACAACAAAGGCGTTCCCCGGTCGCGGGCGTTGTGACGACGCCGACGACCGGGGAACGCCAGGGATCAGTGCACCACGGGTCTGGGAAAGCGAAGAATCACGTCATACCGATGAATCGGTGGATCGGTGGATCGGTGGATCGGTGGATCAGGCGAGCGTCCAGGTGTTGCCCGCGTGCAGCAGCTCGGAAAGCAGCTCATCGGGCGTCGATGCCGCGCTGCCCGCCCGCGCGGAGGTGTTCTGCTCCGCCACCATGGCCTCGTACGAGGGCCGGTGCACCCGGCGGAACACCCCGATCGGGGTGTTGCTCAGATCGGAGTCGGACAGCCGAGACAGGGTGAAGGCGTAGGCCGGGCCCGCAACCGTCTCGTCGTGAACGATGATCTCGCTGCGGGGGACGTTGGCGGTGTCCGCGACCTCGAGCCCGAAACCACGCGGCTCGCGCACGACGCACTTCTCCCCCGACCCGCCGAACGTGATCGGCTTACCGTGCTCCAGACGGACCAGCACCGAGTCGCGGCTGGCCGGGTCCTTCAGCACGTCGAACGCACCGTCGTTGAAGATGGCACAGTTCTGGTAGATCTCGATGAAGGCGCTGCCCTCGTGCGCGGCGGCGGCACGCAGCACCGAGTGCAGGTGCTTGCGGTCGGAGTCGATGGTACGGGCCACGAACGACGCCTCCGCGCCGAGCGCGAGCGCGATCGGGTTGAACGGGGTGTCGCGGGAGCCGACCGGCGTCGACTTGGTGACCTTGCCAAACTCCGACGTGGGCGAGCACTGCCCCTTGGTCAACCCGTAGATCCGGTTGTTGAACATCAGGATCTTGAGGTTGACGTTACGGCGGAGTGCGTGGATGAGGTGGTTGCCGCCGATCGACAGCGCGTCACCGTCACCGCTGACGACCCATACCGACAGGTCTGGACGGCTGACCGCGAGACCCGTCGCGATCGCCGGTGCCCGGCCGTGGATCGAGTGCATGCCGTAGGTGTTGAGGTAGTACGGGAACCGGGACGAACAGCCGATCCCGGAGACGAACGTGATCCGCTCACGCGGGATGCCCAGCTCCGGCATGAACGACTGGATGGCCGACAGGATCGCGAAGTCACCGCATCCCGGGCACCAGCGGACCTCCTGATTCGACCTGAAGTCCTTGGCGGTGAGTTTGACGGGCACTTCAGTCATTACGCACGACCTCCTCGAGAACTGTCTCCAGCTCGGCCGAGGTGAACGGCTGGCCGTTGACCTTGTTGTAGGACACGCTGTCGATCAGGTAGCGCTCCCGGACCACATGGGCGAGCTGGCCGAGGTTCATCTCCGGGATGACTACACGGTCGTAGCTGGCGAGCACCGCACCGACGTTCTTCGGCATCGGCGCGATGTGACGCAGATGCGCCTGGGCGATGGAGACCCCGCGTTCCCGCAGCTTGCGGCAGGCGGCACCGATCGGCCCGTAGGTGGAGCCCCAGCCGAGCACCAGCACCCGGGCAGTACCCGAAGGATCCTCAACCTCAAGGTCAGGCACGTCGATCGCCTCGACCCGGGCCGCGCGCAGCCGCATCATCAGGTCGTGGTCGGCCGGCACATAGGACACCGCGCCGGTACGGTCCGCCTTCTCCAGCCCACCGATGCGGTGTTCCAGGCCGGGTGTGCCCGGCACCGCCCAGGGGCGGGCCAGCGTGTGCGGGTCGTGCAGGTAGGGCAGGAACGTGCCGTCGGGGCCGTTGGGCTCGGTCGCGAACTCCACCCGCAGGTCGGGCAGGTCCGCCGGATCCGGCAACAGCCACGGCTCGGAGCCATTGGCCAGGTAGCCGTCGGAGAGCAGGATGACCGGCATCCGGTAGGTCAGCGCGATGCGCGCCGCCTCCAGCGCCGCGTCGAAACAGTCCGCCGGTGAGCGGGCCGCGATCACCGCGAGCGGCGCCTCACCGTGCCGGCCGAACAGGGCGATGTTCAGGTCGGACTGCTCGGTCTTGGTCGGCAGGCCGGTCGACGGGCCGGCCCGCTGCACGTCGACGATGACCAGCGGAAGCTCCAGCATCACCGCGAGGCCGAGGGTCTCGGTCTTGAGCGCCAGCCCCGGGCCGGAGGTCGAGGTGACACCGAGCGCACCGCCGTAGGAGGCACCCAGCGCCGAGCCGACCGCAGCGATCTCGTCCTCGGCCTGGAAGGTGGTCACGCCGTAGCGCTTGTACCCGGACAGCTCGTGCAGGATCTCCGAAGCCGGGGTGATCGGATAGGCACCCAGGAAGAGCGGCAGGCGAGCCCGCAGGGCCGCGGCGGCCAGGCCGTAGGCGAGCGCCGAGTTGCCGTTGACGCTGCGGTAGGTGCCGGGCTCCAGCTTCGCGGGCTTGACCTCGTAGCGGACGGCGAAGTCCTCGGTGGTCTCACCATAGTTCCAGCCGGCCTGGAACGCGGCCACGTTCGCGGCGGCCAGCACCGGCTTCTTGGCGAACTTCTGCTTGAGAAACTCGACCGTGCCCTCGGTGGGCCGGCTGTACATCCACGACAGCAGACCGAGGGCGAACATGTTCTTCGCCCGCTCGGCGTCCTTCTTGGCGACGTCGAGATCGGCGAGCGCGGCGACCGTCGCGGTCGTCAGCGGCACCCGGTGCACCGTGTACCCGTCGAGCGAGTCGTTCTCCAGTGGATTACTCGTGTAACCGACCTTCTCAAGATTACGCGGGGTGAACTCATCTGTGTTGACAATGATCTCCGCATTCGGCGGCAGATCGGCAAGATTGGCCCGCAACGCCGCCGGGTTCATCGCCACCAGTACATCCGGCGAGTCACCGGGGGTGAGGACGTCATGGGCGGCGAAATGCACCTGGAAGCTGGACACGCCGTGCAGCGATCCTGATGGGGCGCGGATCTCGGCGGGGTAGTTGGGCAGGGTGGACAGGTCGTTTCCCAGGATGGCGGTCTCGGAGGCGAAACGGTCGCCGGTGAGCTGCATGCCGTCGCCGGAGTCACCGGCGAACCGGATTGCCACCCGGTCCAGATGCTGGATCTGCTTGGCCACGTACGTGGACCTCCTCAATGACCGACGGTCGGCGAGGGTGCATACCCACTGTTCTACAGCGAGTAGAGCGAACCATGCGGATCGCCCGTCCTTCTTATACGGAGACATTGCTTCAGCGGTGTTTCGCACTGTCAAATCGCCATCTCGCGAAGCGGGCGTTCCGGCTCACGTCAAATTCGACAACAGCAACGTCACATATATCTCCGGACGTGCGGAAAAAGCCTCGCTCATTGTGCGGACAACGCCTTCCGCGGGACCTTCGGGAGCCAATAGCGGAAAGACGTTTCCCGCCACGGGGGACCACCGCCCCCGCTCTCGCGGCGGCGAAGGTCGGGCGTCTGCCGGTAACCGGCCCACCAGGGTGTGGCTGGCACCACCTGCCCGGCGGATACGAAAAGTATCCAGCTCATCCGGACCCAGTCATCGGTCATCGGTTAACGGCCAGCGGCGGCAGGCGGTGCGCTCTCCCCTGTTCACCGGGCGAGGCTCGCGAAGATGTCGTCGAGGAGCGGCTGGCCGGGTGCCCGGCCATGTTCGACGTACCACTCAGTGCCCAGTGCCCATCTGAACACCGGGTAGGGAAGGCGCAGCAGCACTGTCAGCAGGCGGAGCCCCGACCCCGCGTCGGCGCTGGCCTGGCTGGCGTGAGCGGCCAGGGCCGCCCTCTTTGTACGCGCGTGGCGACGCACGTCGACCCGGTGGGTCAGCGCCTCACGTGGGGTGTACATGCCCGCGGCGCGCGCGGGGCCGAAGCCCGCCGGGACGCCGGGCAACCGGCTGACGATCCGCAGCGCCCGCCGCAGCACCCCGCGATCCAGCGTCGCCTCCAGGACGACCGCGGTACCGGCGAGCCGGGCGGCACGAACCCCGACCTGATGCACCCGCACATGGTCCGGGTGGCCGTAGCCACCGACCGGGTCGTAGATGGTGAGCGCGTCCGCCCGCTCCGCACGCAGGATCTCAGCCAGCCGCAGGGCCGCTTCACCGACGTCCGCCGCGGCGAATGTCGCCGGCGCGGCGGCGGACGGCGCGGCTGGCATCCCGGAATCCTGATAGCCCAGCCACACGACCCGCGCGCATCCGAGCAGCTGGGCGGAGCGCTCCAGCTCGGCCTGGCGCTGGTGGGCCAACGGGCCGCGGGCGAGCACCTCACGCGACGCTGAGCCAGCACCGCCGGTGGTAGCGACCACAAGGACCACCCGGTGCCCCTCAGCCGCCGCCCTCGCCAGGGTACCGCCGGTGAGCAGCGCCTCATCATCAGGATGAGCGTGGAAGGAGACAAGTGTGTACGGCATCGTCCCAGTCTGCGCATCGGGCTCGGGCGAGGATGATCCGCCAGCGACATTCCACCATGCTCCGCGATGGAAAATCCGCGCGCGCTTGTCTGGTAGCGTCCTGTTACGATAGGAGGTGTGAGCCCTGTCACTCGGAAGAGCCCCGGTCAGGCCCTGATAAGGGACCACAGCCGGAACACGCCGTGGCCGTACGGGCCAGTCCTCGAAGCCGCCGCGCCCCTCCATGATGAGCAGTCGGTGCTCGTCGCTGAAATGTGGGCGTCGCGGTTACTGGGGCAGATCTGGGTCACCGGTTGGGCCGATGACGCGGCCGGCGACACCCATGACCCGAATGACGTCATGGAAAACCAGGTCGAGACGTTTATCCACTATCTGGCGGGCCAGTCCAGCGCCGTTGCCCTGACGATCTTGCGCGCGCTGGCGCTGGTGGGTGAGGACTGGATGCGCGACCTGGCCACGGTGGCCGCGCGCGGCCTGGCCGGACGCGGTGTCCCGGAACCGGCCTGGGCCGCCCATAGCGGTACCACCGAACTGATCGACGCGCTGTCGACGACCGACATGTTCGGCGACGTTGAGGTGATCACGCTTGTCTTCCGGCGGGCCGCGATCGACCACGTTGTCGTCGTCTTCGTCGACCATGCCTCCCTCGCGGGCATCTTTAAGATCATGGTTGGCGAAATGGCGGCCAGCAACCTCACAACGCTGGTCACGACCTTCGGTCCGGCGGGATCGCTCAGCGATCCGATCTCACTGACTGCCGCGCAGGCCAGAGCCCGGCTCGATGACGCCCTCGACAGGATGCTCGATCACGGCCCGCCGGAGGCGGACTACCTCCCGGACGCGGCGGACCGCGACGGCGTTGCCCAGCACGGCGTCGACGACCGCGGCAGCGAGGACGACGAGGACGACGACCCAGCCGGGACCTGGGCACTGCTGCGGGCGAGACTCGATCTACTGCCCGACGACGCGCTCGCCGGGACCGGGGCCAGCGACGCCGATATGATCGTTATTGGCGGATCGGATGTCAACGGCTCAGACCTGGACCTGGACCTGGCCGATGACGGGGCCGACCGAGCGGAAGCCGAACGCGTCGTCACACGCTTCCTCGCGACAGATCGCGCCAAGGCGTTACCCGATCGCGACGTGGCCCGGATCTGGGCGCGGATGGCGGCTGATTGGGCCCTCGACCTGGGACGAGCGGCGCAGCACTACGGCCCGCTGTCGCTGGGATATTTCCTCATCACCGAAGTGAGTCAACACATTACGATCGGGGATGACGACCTGGCGCTGCTGCCAGCCGTCATCCGGGCCTGGGCGCACTTCACCGCCGACGCCCGCGGGCTGGGCGCCATCGCGCACCAGCAGTGGGACGAGCAGCTGGCGGACGTGCTGGACCAGTTCACCTCCGCGTACAAGGAACCTGGCGCGGTCGAGCACCGCGCCACCTGCGCGGATGTCATCGCCTTCCGGCTGTACGAGACCGAAACCAGCTCCGAGGCCCTCTTCGACAGGCTTTACGCATCGGCTCCCACCCTCATGCGCGGGCAACTCGACGCGGCCAGGCTGGCGCTGGACCCGCTCCCGCCACCCGCGGCCGCCGCGGCGGGAACCGTCTACCGGGTCAAGGTGCTGCTGCGCGGGTCGAAACCACCGATCTGGCGCCGGCTTGAGATCTCCTCGATGAGTACGCTGACAGACCTGCACACGGTGATCCAGGCCGCGTTCGACTGGAATGGCGATCACCTATGGGTGTTCACGACCGACTACGGACAGTTCGGATACTCCTCCGACCTGGGCGACCAAGATCCGGACTCGGTGGCCCTCGCCCAGATCGCCACGGAAGGCACCACGTTCCGCTACCTGTTCGACTTCGGCGACAACCTGGACCACAACGTCATTGTTGAGAGGACACTGCTCGCCGCGGCGGGAACCGCCTATCCCCGTTGCGTCGGCGGCCGCCAGCCCGATCCCGCCCTGTACTACTTCGACGATGATGACGAGGGCCGTACCGACGCGGTCTTTGACAAAGAACTGATCAATGCCCGTCTCGCGAGGCTACAGACATAACCCGTAGCCTCCCAGCAAGGGCACGTACAGCATCCACGCACGACTCCTTTCCGTATTCAGCGGTTACGGAGCGCGGTTTTTGCTGGATCCAGATCTCAAAGGTTTGCGATCCGCTGACTGTAGATCGACACGATGTGTCATGTGCGAAACGGATCGTCTGACCAAGCTGGTGTTTGAAGCAGGTCACGGCCAGTGCAACGGGGTTCATGGTCCGGCAGCTCAGGCGGTGAGGAGACGGCTGTCGAAGCCGGCGGCGACGAGAGCCTTGAAGGCGGCATACACGTCCTCCGGGACGTCCTGGGCGATGGCGAACCCGAGCTTCGGGTACTCGATCACCCGTTGCAGGTCACCGACGAGGGTGACGATCCAGGTCGTGCCGTTCACCGCGGGCGCCCACGCAGGCATGATCGCAAGCTTCACGATCCTGGGCTTTCCCGACACCGGCGGAGCCTCCGAGACGGTCTACATCGAAGCTCCCACGGGCAGCCTCTACCTGGAGAAACAGGCCGAGGTCCGACGCTACGAAGCCTGGATGAACCAGCTCCGCAGCTCCGCCCTCGCGCCCACCCCCAACACCCTCTCGATCATCAAAGCGGCACGTGAGGACCTACAGCGATGACCACCCACGGTGCGGACGTCCCGCTGACCTGGCGCAAGAGCAGCTACTCCGGCGGCACCGGCGGCAACTGCGTCGAGGTAGCCACCCTCCCCGACGGCGGCCGAGCCGTCCGCGACTCCAAGAACCCAGACGGACCGGCCCTGCACTTCACCGCCGCCGAATGGATCGCCTTCCTCGCAGGCGTACAGGACGGCGAGTTCAACCGATAGCCGGACGATCACCAATGGCAGCAGGACAGCCCAAGCCACACGACCTTCGTGCCGCGATCGCCGACTCCGTCGCCGAGCACGTGAAGGCTTACGACGTCGCAGAGTCCCACGAGGGTCTCGGCCTCGCTCCTGTGGTGGAGGGCGAGGACCCGTTCCACAGCAAGCGGATCTACGTCCAAAGCAAGCTCACGGGCAAGCCGATGGCGGAGCTGCGGCGGATCGCCGGCCGCCTCCCGGAGGAGTGGGACGATCCGTCCCTGCAGACGATGGTCGACGGTCTTGCGGCACGCGGCGTCCGCGGCGAGGTTCGCAATCTCATCTTCGCCTCAACGGGACCCAAACCCAAGATCGTGCTCCGAGACGCCATCGACAACGTGGTCGAAGTCGTCGAGAACGGGCAGTTCTGCCTTTACTACGATCGACCCGTCAGCGAAGGCGGGCTCATGTGGTCGGAGCTCGTGGACTGGTGGTCAGCAGCCTTGAAGACGGCCAACACCGATGTCGCCGCCCGACATCTGTGGACCCGTCTTCACACATCCCTCGACAGCGATCCCGAGAAGACGCTGTTCCGCAGCTACACGAAGCGGTACCAGGCCGGCTTCGACCAGCCCGCCCTGATCCCGCAGGTGTATCTGCACTACGACCCGTACAGCAGCACAGGTGGCCGACGCTCGGCGCTCGTGCGGCAGCGGATGGACTTCTTGCTTCTGCTGCCAGGTCGGCGACGGGTGGTCATCGAGATCGACGGCAAGCACCACTATGCCCGCCCCGACGGGACGGCCGATCCCGCAGCGTACGCGGCCATGATGGTCGAGGACCGGCGTCTACGGCTGCGGGGATACGAAGTGCACCGGTTCGGAGGCTGGGAGTTCGTCGACAACACTGCTGCCCACGTAACGCTGGATACGTTCTTCGACGAGCTGCTCGACGGCCCAACGTAGTCATCACACAACGTCAGTCGGCAGTCAGCCCGCGGAACGATCTTTTGCCCTTTACCAAGGAATGCCGCAGCGAGCACGCTCCGGAGCACGGCGTGCGCTAACGTGACAGATCCATACCGTAGGATCGCTTCCGGTGGTTGATCGCGGCGTGCGACGGCCTCATTTTCCCAGTCCAGAGGGTTGGGTGAGCCGGCAGTGGCCCGTGTCAGTCAACGCGCCGAGCAGCGGCAGCTTCGTGGTCGGATGCGCGAGTTCGGTATGAGCCATGACGAGATCGCCGGCGAGTTCGGACGGCGGTTCCGCTTCCGGCCGCGGGCCGCGTTTCGGCACGCGTTCGGGTGGACGCTCCAGGAGGCCGCCGACGCGATCAATGCTCAGGCGGCGGGCCTCGGGCTCGATCCGGTGGGCCGAGCAAGCATGACGGGGCCGCGACTGTCGGAGCTTGAGTCGTGGCCGGCTTCAGGCGCGCGGCGGCCCACCCCACAGATCCTCGCTCTGCTCGCGCACGTGTATGGCACGGACATCCACCATCTTCTCGACCTCGAAGATCGTGAACACCTAGCGCCTGCAGATCTTCTTCTCCTCGACAGCTGCGTGCGCGAGGTCAGCGCGGCGCGCGGCCGGCCGCCAGTCACGTCAGCCGGCGCCGTTCGTGGTCGCGACACTCCTCGGTGGCCCGGGGCTGCCGGCGGGCTACCGCAGCCTGCGCTTCTGCCGGCATTCGTGGACAATGAGCCAATATCCAAGCCTCCTGCCGTGCGTTCGCGGACGCCGGTGCCTGTCGGGGTCGAGGGAGAGGGGTCACCGACGAAGCGTCGCGAGGTTCTCGCCGCTGTGGGCGCGTCTGCCGTCGCGGCCCTGCTCGCCCAGTCGGCGGTGGAGTCGGCGATGTTCGGGCAGCGCTGGGAGGAATCCGATCTCGGCTCGACGATGCTGGAGCACCTTGATCTGGAGGTGCAACGGTTCGGCCTTTCCTACCTGCATACGCCGCCCGAGCAGCTGTTCATGCAGGTGCGGGAGTGCCGGCAGCGGGTCTCCATGATGGTGGCGGGACGCCAGACGCTGAGCCAGCGGCAGCACCTGTGCGTCGTCGGTGGATGGCTTTCGGGGCTAATGGGACATCTGGCGCTCGATCTCGGTGACAGCGCCGTGGCTCACGCGCACTGCCTGACGGCATGGCAGCTTGCCATGGAGTCCGGCGACGCCCGACTGGGCGGGTGGGTCCGAGGAACCCAGGCGATGATCGCTTTCTACACCGGCGACGCGGCGGACGCGTTGCGTTACGCGCTGGCTGGTCTTGACGTCGCTCCGCGGAACTCGTTCGTCCAGACTCGACTTCTTGCGCAGCTGGGACGAGCCCATGCGCGCCTGGGAGACGCCGACGGTGTGAGCGTCGCGTTCGCCCGTGCGGAGGACTCCTTCGAGTCGGTGACAGAGAAGGCGTCGCACAGCATTTTCTCCTTCGACTACCCCTACCTGCCGTTCTACGTCGGCACGGCCTACACCGCGCTCGCCAGGCCTGAGAAGGCGCGGACCTTCGCCCAGCAGGCGGTGACGTTGTGCGACGCGGCGGCGGAGAACTGGCCGGTCGCGCGGGCCTTGGCTCGGGTGGATCTCGCGCTCGCCGCAGTGCGGCGGAAGGAACCGGACAGAGCGTGCGCCGTGACCGTCGAGGCGCTGGAGATCTGCGCGACCGAACGCCCGGTGGATCTGATCGTTCGCCGCACCGGTGAGGTCGTGCGGGAGCTGCGCCCCTACCAGGAGCTGTCGGCCGTCCGCGACCTGTATGAGCGCCAGACGAACCTGTCCCGCACGGTCCGCGGCACGCAGCGGGCCCCTTCCAACCCCGGCGCCGGTTCAGCGGCACATGATCGACAGGCGGACATCCTCTAGTGGATCTTCATCTGAACGGTAAGGTCGCGCTCGTCACCGGTGGCTCTCGCGGCATCGGCCGGGCGATCGCGTCCCGCCTTGCGTCCGAGGGCTGCCGGGTCGGGATCTGCGGACGCGACTCCGACGCCCTCGCCCAGGCCGCAGCGAGCCTCGGCCTGGGCGACTCGGACGTGTTCAGCCTGATCGCCGACGTGACCCAGCCTGGCCAGGTCGAACGGTTCGTCGAGGAGGCGGCCAATCGCTTCGGAGGCGTCGACCTGTTGGTCGCGAACGTCGGTGGCACCGTCGGAGGGGACCTTCTCGACTCGACCCCTGAAGACTGGGCGCAGACGTTCGACCTCAACGCCGGCCACGCCGTCCGAGCCATCCGCACGGCCGTCCCGCACATGAGGGAGAACGGCGGCGGATCGGTCGTCATCGTCTCGTCGATCTCGGCCTCGAAGCCGTCGCCCCGGGCGCAGTACGGGGCGGCCAAGGTCGCAGAGATCTACCTGGCCTCAGCCTTCGCCCGGGAGCTGGGGCCGTTCAACGTGCGGGTCAACGCGGTCAGCCCAGGGTCCATCCTCTTCCCCGGGGGTGGCTGGGAGAACTACGCCCGCCAGCATCCGGAGGACTTCGAGACGTTCGTGCAGCGGGACTTCCCCGCGCACCGGCTGGGCACCGCCGAGGAAGTCGCGGACGTGGTGACCTTCCTTTTGTCCGACCGGGCTAGCTGGGTGAACGGAGCCGACGTCGCCGTCGACGGCGCTCAAGGCCGGCCGAGCGCCCGCGGGTACTGACCGAGATCACCGTCACTGAGGGTGTATCGACGTAACGATCGCAGCTTCGGCGGTGCGGGCGGAGCTGAGAACGGACTCCAGTAGCGGTTCAGGCAGGGTTCCCGCTCTCAGGCCGGAGGCGTTGAGTAGGTGTGTCCTCAGCACAGATCACTTCCAGACAGGCTGCCACCTGGAGCTCCCACGAGTATGTCGGCGTGCTCTCCGCCAAGGCTGTGCGGGCCTCGGCTGAGAGGTGGGCAGGCAAGGCGGGGACGGCCGATCAGGGGGAAGAAGCAGGCCACAGCCCGTGCCGCGGGGTTCATGGTCCGTCAGTCCCCAGGCAGGAGGGCTGTGGCAGCCGCGCGGGCGAGAACGGCCTGGCTGGTGGCGGAGAGGCCGAGCCGGTTCCAGTGGAAGATCAGGACGTGGGTGAGGATCGCCCGGAGTCCACGGCCGAGCTGGGCCTGCGAGGCTGCGTCGCCGAGTCGGCGGCCGGCGGCGTGGAAGGCCGTGAGCCAGGGGGCTGTGTGCGCGACCGGCCCGCCGGAGGCGAACAGGTCGCTGGTGGGCAGGTCGGGGATGGACAGAAGCAGCCGCACGTTCGCGGCGAGCTGAGCGATCTTCGGGTGGTCGGTGGCCGGTGGGACGGGGCGTAGGCCGGCGACCCGGGCGAAGACGTCGCCGCGTTCGAAGCTGTCGAGGCCGGCCGCCTGTAGGAGGCCGTTGATCAGCAGGATCGAGAGTTCGCGGCGGCCGAGGCCGGGGGTGTCGTGGCGCAGGTAGTCGAGGACGCCGCAGCTGTCGGCGCAGAACAGCTCATGGACGGCGTTCATCCCGGTTGGGCCGCCGAAGGCGAAAGTTTCCGGTTCGTAGACCGTCGACCACCAGCGAGTGAGTGCTCCGGTGGCGGTCAGCTCGTCGAGCACCTGGTCGACGGCCGTGGTGTCCGCGCGGTGCAGGCGGAGCCGCCAGCAGGGATGCTTGCGCAGGAACCACCAGCCGCCGACCGCACCGCTGGCCTGGAGCTGGTCCAGGCGTGGCCCGAGCTGTGTGGCGGCGGTGGCTTCGGCGGTGGACCAGTCGGGGAACTGGACCCGTACCTGGTAGCAGTTCTGGTCGGCGCGCTGTTCAAGCGCCGCGAGTCCAGCCGCCTGGTAGACCCGTACCGCGTCGGCCAGGTCGGCGGGGTCGAGCGCGTTGCTGGTGGCTGTGGCGTGCAGGTCGGCGCCGGCGAGCACCGCGATGACGCCGGCAGCGAGGTCTTGGGGGGCGGTGATGCTCAGGCTATGAGCAGGCATGTGTCCCATCCCGTGCGTGGCGGTCCGACATGTCGGGTGGATTCCGCTGCCAGGGCAATCCCCGCAGCGCCGGTCAGCAGCCCGCTGTCCTGCCCGCTGGAGGTGGAAGAGGCGGTGGCGTGCCGCGCGAGCCGGGTGGCGATCGTGGGAAGCCGGCGGCCGATGGCGGAGCTTCGCGCGTCACGGGCGGCTCGATAGGCGGTTTGGTAGATCCCGGCCAGGCCGTGGCACAGGCCGAGATCGCTGATCCGGTCGAGCTGGGAATCGGTCAGAGCGGCGGCGAGGATGGCCTCGGCGTCCTGTGCCCGTCGATGATCGTGGGTGGCGAGGGCGGCAAGCTGCTGAGCGCGGGCGATGCCGATCGTGCCGTAGCACCAGGAGACGCGGCCGGGGCTGGTCTGGGTGGGGCGGCCGGTGCGCAGATCCTCGCGGGTGATCCACTGTGGCCACCAGGGGCCGTCCGCGCCGTCTTGGCGCCACTGGTCGAACCAGTCGGTCAGGATGGCTATCGCTTCGTCCTGGCCGTCGACCAGGCTCCTTTCCGCGGCGGCGAGAGCGAGGAAGGCGAGCAGGCCGGCCGCGCCGTGCGCCATGCCGAGGTTCGCGTGCCCACCCGGGGTCGGCAGAGCGTCGTCCGGGTCATGTGCGACCCACCAGCCCGGCAGGTCGACACCGTTCTCGCGGTGCGGCCGGGTCAGACTGACCGTGTACCGCAGGAGGTCGGCGAGGATCTCACTGTCGGGGTGGCTGCGGAGCAGGAGGGCGCCGATGCCGGTCAGGCCGTAGAACAGGTCGTATTCGGCGAACGTGGTGGGCTCGCCGCGTTCGGCTCTGCTGGCAGCGAGGGTCAGCCGCTGGCGGGTCAGACGCTGTATGTGGGTGTCCAGCGTGTCGCGGGCGCTGCGGTAGCGGGGATTCCCGTCGGCGGCGGCGTGCAGGAGGAAGGCGAGGGCGGGCGCCCCGTAGTACAGGCCGGTGTGCTCGGCGGCGTCGACCGGCCCGGCGACGGCCCGCCGGATGTGGGCCTGTGCGGTGTCCCAGCTACCCGAGCCGGTCCGGGCCCGCTCGATCTGCAGGAGCGCCGTCCCGGCCGGGCCTCGGGCCAGGGACTGTCTGACCGCGTCGTCGGCGGAGAACGTCTCCACCGCGGCACCGGTGCCGGGGGTCACCGGGCACCGGCCAGAGCGAGGTGGCGCAGTGCGGCGGCGCGGGCGAGGCGCCCGGTTTCCCTCTCCAGGGTCGGATCGACACCGACGGCGCGCACATGGTGCTTGTGCAGGAGAGTCCGCAGCACTGTCCGCGGATCACGCTGCCGCGCGAGGGCCTGGTAGTACAGCGCCAGCGCGGTGGCTCGGGCGTTCCAGGCTCTGACGACTGCCTCACCGCCGGTCAGGGCACGAACCGCTTGGTGGTCACCGCCGGGATCGGCCAGGTCGAGGGCCTGGTCCCGCAGGGTGCGGTCCAGGGCACCGTGCTCCTGCCGAAGGCATCCGACGAGTGCCTGGTACCCGGCCGGCAGGTCGGGAGCGAAGGAGGCGGCCAGGTCCACCATCGATGCTGCGGCCAGGGCCTGGGTGGAGATCCCGGACGTCTGGGCCGTCGTGATCTGGGCGATGGCGCAGAGGGTGTCGGCAGCGAACACCGACTCGGCGGCGGCCAGCGCGTCACCGTCGCCGTAGCGGGCGGTGTGCTGCGGAGAGGTGGCCAGGGTGAGCTGGTTGGGAAGGCCGCGGCTCTCTAGGTCGGCTGCGAAGGCGGCCACAGCGGCGGAGACCGGCCCATAGTGGTCTGGGCTGTGCAGGCGCAGGAACACCGCAAGGTACTGATCACTCTCAGGAAGGATCATGTCGCGGTGTCGCCGGACCCACCACAGCCCGACCCGCCCTTCCAGGCTGGCGATGAGTCTCGGCAGGTGGCCGGTGAGGATGGCGTCGAACCGAGCCGGGTTTCCGACAAGCTGTGCATGCAGAAGGGCGGAGTCCCCCGGACGATGTACCGCTCCCGGCGCTGTGGTCACGGGGAGTGGCCGTGCCAGTGGGCTAATCGCGGTCAACGGGATCAGCAGCTCGGCCGGCCGGCCGATCCAGCCCTGTGCGTTGGGCGGCCCGTCCTCCTGCACCTCGATCCGGCCGGCCCGCTCCAGGTGGGTCAGCAGCAGCGCCCGGTCCAGATGACGATCCAGGTCAAGGGGTAGGCGAAGCTCGCCGTGGCAGAGCACGATACGTGCAGGCACGCGCCACCGCTGCCGCCAGGTACACAGTGCTTCCTGCCTTTCGTTGCCGGACTGCCCACGGGGCAGGTCGGTGGAGGTGAGCATCCAGCGGGCGACGGCCAGCACCGTGCGGCCGTAGCGGATGCGCGGCACGTAGGGCAGGACGCGGGCCGCGCCGAGGTCGAACCCGCCGAACACGGCGCTGCGGGCGTCGGCGACCTCGGCGAGGAAGCGGGCCAGCGGTGGGCTCTGCACGCTGGTGTCCAGCGCGTGCGGAATTCGAGGGATCACCCGCCGGCCGGTGGAGCGCTGCACCAGGTACATCTGCGCGCCGTCGGCGGTGACCGCCAGATCGTCAAGTCCGATCAGCTTGACCTCGGGGCGGCCGGGGTCAGGATGCTCCGAGAGGGAGACGACGTCCGGCAGCAGCGGTTCGACACGCGCCACGTTCTCGTTGTGCGGACGGCGCGGCGGGAAAGACAGCTGCGCCGCCAGCGGCTGGTCCCGCTCCCCCGCCTTCGCCCTGGCTGTGTACGTCGCGGCCAGCCGGTCGCGGTCGGCCGGATCGAGCAGGTGGGCGAACCGTCCGGCCATACTGGTGCAGGTCCGCGGGGCGGCGGTGACCCGCAGCCGGAAGTCCCCGCGGTCGAGCGCATGGGTCGAGACCGCCCACACCTCGACACCGAGCTCGACCCGCTGCGGCGGCACGATGTCCTGGTGCTCCCCGACAGCCAGTTCCTCGACGTCCGCGTCGGTCAGCGCGATCTCCTCGGCCCCGTCCACGGCGGCCTGCTGGATCAGGGTCAGGAGCGCGGTGTCGCGGTCGGTCAGCATCCGCCAGGCAGGCCTCGCTCGCGGTGCACCGAGATACCCGCCGGGATAGCCCAGCCCCGACTCGGCAACCAGCTCCCGAACCGGAACCAGAGCGCCGGGGCCGTAGCGGGCCCGGAACCGCGCGTGATAGTCCAGCCAGGCTGTCGAGCCGAACGGCTGGCGGGACAGCCGCAGCAGCACGCTGGCCGCGAGCGCCGCCTCGGTGAGAACCCGCTCGGGGACGGCGATCTGCGCGTCGAGCCGGGTGTCGACCGCGAGCATCTGGCCGGCTCGCGGTGCAAGCGAGGCCATCCTCGCGGCGATCGTCCGGCGCGTCTGCGCGGCCTGCTGCGGATCGGGGGTGCGGTTATGAGTGGCCAGCAGGGCGCGGAGCCTGTCGAGTTCGCGCAGCAGGTCGCTCACGTCGGTCAGGCCCTCCGGGCCAGCTGCGCGTAACGCGTCGGCCAGATGGGTCAGGGCATCGACGGCTGTCATCGGTGGTCGCAGGTTCGTGATCAGAAGGCCGCCGTCGACCAGACCGTGTACCAGCGCGCGGATCTTGTCCGGGGAGGCGGTGGGGAACCTGGTTGCCGTCCGTGCGACGAGCGCGTCCAGCTGGATCGGGTTGCCGGCCTCCGCCAAGGCGAAGCGGACCGGTCGGGTCAGCCGTACAGACGACTCTCGCAGCGGCCCCGGGCTCGAGGCACCCGCCTCGGCCCGCCGGTGCACGATGACCCGACCGTCGCGCACGATCCGCGCGCTGTCGGCCACCACCGTCAGCCGCCCACGCAGCTCCGGATGCCCTTCGAGCTGATCGACGAGCGCCGTGACCCACTCGGCGTCCGCGCGTGCCACGGCTTGATGTGCACGTCCCGCCTCGGCGGTAGCCGGCCCGACGGTCGCGGTGTTGATGCCGGCGAATATCCCGAACGGTGTCGCGCGCCGCTGCCACCGCAGTAGGTAGGACGCCACGGCGGTGAGGGCTCGCCGGACCTCCGTCCCGGACCGCTGCCCGGCGCCGTCGTCAAGAATCTGCTCGACGCGGGTATAGAGATCGGTACTCGCCAGTAGCAGCGCCTCCCGCACCTCCGGGTGCGCCCAGGTCTTGGCCAGCCATGCCCGGCCTTCCTGCTCGACCGCGGCGGAGTCGGACAGATCGAGATCAGTGGGCAGTTCGAGGCCGCCCGGGTCCGTCGAAGCGCGGACCTGGAGGAAGCCGGTGTGCTGGTAGCGCGGGGGCACAGCCATGGCGATCCCCTCTCCTCGCCGGTGCGGGATCCGCCGTCGGCACCCAAGTCGGGCAGGTACCGACGGCGGGACGGCTAGATCAGGACGGGTCGTTGGAGGAGGTGCTGCACGCGCTGGTGCTGCAGCTCTGGCCGCAGCCGTCGCTCGTGTCGCACATCATGATCGCGATCCGGGTGGTGGACTCCACCACCCGCATGTCCAGTTCCAGTTCCGCGTCGTCGAGCGCGAAGTCCACGGACTCCGCCTGGTCGGCCATCAGCACCGGCGACATCGAGATCACTCCTTGTTCTGGTGGGGGATTTCTCGGGTGGGTGGTGCGTCCTGGACCAGCCGTGTCAGCCCGCGACCGGCCAGGAGATCGTGACCAGGCCGTGGGTCTTCGCCAGCACGGCTGTGCCCTTGCCGGCCGGCGGACGGTCGGTGCCCGTCGGCCAGTAGGCGAAGGTCGGGGCCGGTCCGCCCCGTGCCTGGCGGTCCCACGCCTGGATCTGCTCGACGAGCGCGGTGGCAGCGGCCTCGCCGTGCGGGCCGTACGCTCGTCCGCCGAACTCGACCCCGGCGCCGTCCAACGCCGGGCGCACCGCCAGATAGGCGAACGAGTCGCCCTGCACAGCCCCGAAGGGGAACCAACTCTTGCGGTCGGCGGCGAGGTCGGTTCCCTCGTCCGCCGCCAGCCGGCAGAAGCCCGGCAGGAAGCAGGCGAACCACAGGTGCAGGTCGGCGAAGGACACGCCGTTACGGATCGTGATCCCGGAGCACACCTCGGTCCGAGGCGCCGCGAGGACGCCGTCCAGAAGATCCAGATCCTGGGGCGGGTCGGCGTCGAAACGCAGCCTGACGTGACGGCCGTGCCCGTCAGGCAGAAGGAAGACCCGCTCGTCGTGGGCACCGGCACCCTGCATGGGGACGAACCCGCACACCTCCGCCGAGGTGCTCACCAGATGATCGCCATCGCGACGGAACCCGATCGACCGGGTAATCCCGTTCATCCGCAGCGGTACGACGATCCGGCCGTCCTCGGCCAGCTGCGCGAGCCACGCCGGCGAGAGGTCCCAGGCACCGGCCGTCACCAGGATCGCGTCGACCCGGTCGCCGAGCTCGGCCACGCCGTCCTCAGCGTCCGCGCAGATGACCGCGACCCGGTCCGCGTACCCGGTCGTCTCCAGAAGCTCGCGGGCCCGGTCGGTCACCTCGGGATCGATGTCCACGCTGATCACCCGGCCCGAGGGGCCGACGACCTCAGCCAGGAGCGCGGCGTTGTAGCCGCTGGACCCGATCTCGACCACGCTCATCCCGGGGCCGAGTCCGGCCTGTTCGATCATCCGGGCCTGGATGAACGGAGCACTGATCGACGAGATGATCACGTCGTCCGCGGCCCGCTTGACCGCCACCGAGTCGTCGGCGTTGTAGGCAACCTCCAGCGAGGTGCCCGCGGGAACGAACAGGTGCCGCGGCACGGCACGAAACGCCCGCTCCACCTCCAGGGATGTGATCATGCCGGTCACGCAGAGCTTGTCCACCAGCGCGTTACGGACCTCAGCCGCCCGGTCCGGGGCGCTGGACGTGCCAGTCATCTGAGTCAACAAAGATCCTTCCGGGCCGTCTCGCCCCCAGCTCCGCGGTGCCACAGGCGGAAGATCGCCTGGGCTCCGGTGGGGTGCGTTGTAACGATGACCCATGCCGAGGCGCGACTCATTCCCCGGGCGGGGAAGATTTGCCCTCGGCTACCCGTGGGCACCTGAGCTGCGGAAACGATGATCGATGCCCTCTCCGATTCGGCGCATCGGCCCCGGATGCGGGTCGGAAAGTTCGCCAGCCGGGCCGTCTAACCACGCGGGCCGACAGATCTTGGCCGGGTGACGTTCAGGGTCGCTGCGGAAGCGCCGAGGCGAGGTCAGGGATGCCGGAGGTGAGGAGGCGGTGCAGGGCGGCGCCAGGGTGGCGGGGCAGCGGGTGCATGGGGACGGCGAAGTACTCGGGTTCGTCGAAGATGGGCTCCCCGTTGGGACGGCGGGCGAACTCGACCCGGCCGTAGTCGATGCCGTCACCGTCGTCGTAGCTCATCCAGCTGATCGTCTCGGTCTCGCCGGGTTGAAGAGGTGCGGTGAACAGGGGCCGGGCCTGGATGGTGTCGCCGTCGTCGCACCAGACGTGCGGGACGGCGAAGACCCACCGGTGAACGTGGATGGCCTGGGCCTGCGCCGCCGCGCGGACCTCGAACGCGAGGCTGGTCGCCCAGCTGGCCAGGTAGTCGTAGTCGCTGAGGATCAGCGTCCGAGCCAGAGACCAGACCCGCAAGCGCTGCGCGGGCCAGCCAGGAGTGCTCGCGACGTGTGGGATCATCGTGTGCCGTCTGCGTTCCTCCGTGTATCGCGTCCGGTACCGCGCGGCCGACCGGCCGACAGCGCCCCCCGGTCAGTGCGCGCGCCGCCGCCGGCTGGGATCCGTCACTGGACGTGATAAGTGTGCAGGTACGCGGGCCGACACGACCAGGCTCGCTTTGACCTGGTTCTGTGTGGATGCTGTCCGAGCCTCCCCAGGGGCGCTCGACCGTGTCCACGAACATCGGCACACGGCGTGACCTGCGGATGTGGACAGTGCGGTTGAGCCGGACGCTCGAGGAAGTCCAGGTAAGGGCGTCGCTGGGCTTCCTCAGACACTTCTCGGAAATTCCTCGGACACGCTCTCAGCGCCGTTCCCGGCGCATCCGCCGCATGATGACAACGAGGTCGGCCACCGCTGTCAAGGCGATCAGAGCGAGTACGGCGGCGGGCAACGGCCGATCGGAAACCGCGTAATAGGCGCAAGCGCCGACGCAGAACAGGAGCCCGAACAGGGCGAGCGCCACGCGCAGACCCAATGCGCTGCGGGCGGGCGGGAATCCACCTGGGCCACCGTCATCCACAGCTGCCCGCTACTCCGGGCTCAGAGCGACCGGCAACAGGAGACGCGGCGCGCGGGGCCGGGGTACACACCTCGCATCGTTGTCGTCGGTCGACACCCACAACCTCCGGTGCCTCCCTCCGCCGCCTCGCGATCTACGCACCCCGGCCCCGCTCCTTGAACCACACCCCTCTTGCCGGGCACTCTCAGAGCGCGTTTGAGATCATCATTCCGGCTCGCCGCGCCCAGGCTCCCTCTGGCTGCGTTGTCGGCCAAACCGATACAACTCATCCGGTATCGCTTCGGCCTTCCGCCTTGCCAGGGGGTGCCTGGACGCGGCTCACTGATTGAAAGCCCGATCTCAAACACGCTCTTAGATGATCTCGCGGTCGCCGAGATAAGGCCGCAGCACCTTGGGGACGCGGACATGATGATCAGCGGTCTGGAAGTTCTCCATGATTGCGGCCAGTAGCCGAGGTGTTGCCACCGCCGTGTTGTTCAGCGTGTGGGCGAACCGGACCCGCCCGTCAGCGTCCTTGTAACGGATGTTCGCCCGGCGGGCCTGCCAGTCGTGCAGGGTCGAGCAGCTGTGGGTCTCCCGGAAGCGCTCCAGCGACGGGAACCACGTATTGATGTCGTTCATCCGGAACTTGCCGAGGCCCATGTCGCCGGTGGCGCACTCCACCACCTCGTAGGCCAGGCCCAGGGACTGCAGGACGTGTTCAGCGGTGCCGAGCAGCTCGGCGTGCCAGCGGGCCGACTCCGCCTCGTCGGCCACGCAGATCACGAACTGTTCGACCTTCTCGAACTGGTGCACGCGCAGCAGCCCACGGACGTCACGCCCGGCGCTGCCGACCTCCCGACGGAAACACGGCGAGATCCCGGCATAGCGCAACGGCAGGTCACGCAGGGACAGCATCTCCCCGGAGTGCAGACCGACCAGCGCGACCTCGGCGGTACCAGCGAGATAGAGATCGTCCCCGGGCAGCTGGTAGATCTCCTCACCGTGCCCCGGCAGGAAACCGGTACCGACCAGCGCGTCACGCTTGACCAGCGACGGCACCGACAGCAGCCGGAAGTCCCGGCTTGCCAGCAGGTCCAGCGCGTAGGAGTGCACGGCCCGCTCCAACAGCACGAGGTCACCGGCGAGCGCGTACGCCCGCTCCCCCGAGGCGCTACGGGCCCGTTCGAACTCCGCCCAGCCACGCTTCTCGGCCAGCTCGACATGGTCGACGGGGGTGAAGTCGAACGCCGGGCGCTCGCCCCACACCCGGATGACGGTGTTCGCCGCCTCATCCGGTCCGACCGGCGCCCCGCTCCACGGGATGTTCGGTGTCCGCAGCAGCAGGTCCCGCAGGTGTGCGCTGGCCCGCTCCAGCTCCTCCCGGGTCTGGCGCAGCCGCTCGTCGAGAACGCCGGAACGTTCCCGCAGGCGCTCACGCTCTGCCTCGCCCGCGGCTTTGAACCCACCGGCGAGCTCCCTGCGCTCACGCTGGGCGGTGTCCAGCGTATGCTGCAGTGCCCGCACGGAGCGGTCGAGGAGCAGAATGCCATCGACGTCGAGGTCGACTCCCTTGACCCGAGCGGCTGCCCGCACGGTGTCGGGATTCTCCCGGATGAACCGTCTGTCCAGCATCTGGCCTCGTCGCCCTCCAGCGGGATCCCTGCGTATCGCTGAGAAGCCTACCGCCCGCGCCGCAGCCGCTGACGATCATCTCCGGGTCGGAACGACCGGTTCGGGCAGCTCGCTGCTGCCACGCAGATAACGGTCCACCGCCGCGGCGGCAGCCCGGCCCTCCGCGATCGCCCACACGATCAGGGACTGGCCCCGGCCGATGTCTCCGGCAACGAACACCTTCGCGACCGAACTCGCCCAGCCGGCGTCCCGGGCAACGTTGCCACGGCTGTCGAACGCGACGCCGAGCTGTTCCAGCAGGCCTGGCCGTTCCGGCCCGGTAAAACCCATCGCCAGCAGCACGAGGTCGCAGGCCAGCTCGACGTCGGTGTCCGGCACCCGCTCGAAGCGGCCGTCGACCATGGTGACCTCGTGCATGCGCAACGCGCGGACCTGGCCCAGGTCATCACCGAGAAAGCATTCGGTGGAGACGGCGAAGAGCCGTTCCCCGCCCTCCTCGTGCGCGCTCGACACCCGGTAGACGACCGGCCAGGTCGGCCACGGGTTGCTCACGGGACGCAGCCGTGGCGGCCGCGGCATGATCTCCAGTTGGTGCACGGACACCGCGCCCTGGCGGTGCGCGGTACCCAGGCAGTCCGCGCCGGTGTCACCACCACCGATGATGACAACCCGCTTGCCCGCCGCGTTGATCGGCGATTCGGTACAGTCGCCCTGCTGTACCCGGTTCGCGGGAACCAGGTACTCCATGGCGAGATGGATACCGGCCAGTTCCCGGCCGGGCACGCTCAGGTCACGCCCGATCGTCGAACCACCGG
Organism: Protofrankia sp. Cj5; assembly: GCF_917627405.1. NCBI lineage: Bacteria > Bacillati > Actinomycetota > Actinomycetes > Frankiales > Frankiaceae > Protofrankia > Protofrankia sp. Cj5. Next base: position 13,467 of record NZ_CAKJTO010000032.1, on the reverse strand, counting down.
CAAGCACGATCGCGTCATAGGACGCGCGCAGTTCGTCCGCGGTGATGTCCACACCCACGTTGCACGAGGGTATGAACACGGTGCCCTCGGCTCGCATCTGCGCGAGGCGGCGGTCCAGCAGCCGCTTTTCCAGCTTGAACTCGGGAATGCCATAACGCAGCAGCCCACCGATACGGTCGGCTCGCTCATACACGACGACGTTGTGGCCAGCCCGGGTGAGCTGCTGAGCCGCGGCGAGCCCCGCCGGGCCGGACCCGACCACGGCGACCCGCTGATCGGTGCGGGCGGACGGCAGGACCGGCCGGACCGTACCATCAGCCCACGCCCGGTCAATGATCGATACCTCGACCTGCTTGATGGTCACCGGATCATCAGAGATGCCCAGCACGCACGCGGTCTCGCACGGCGCCGGGCACAGCCGTCCGGTGAACTCCGGGAAGTTGTTGGTCGCGTGCAGCCGCTCGATCGCCTCGCCCCAGCCGGAGCGCCGCACCAGGTCGTTCCATTCTGGGATGATGTTCCCGAGCGGGCAGCCGTTGTGACAGAAGGGAATGCCGCAATCCATGCACCGTGCCGCCTGCTGCCGCAGGGATTCGACCGGGAACGGTTCGTAGACCTCGTGCCAGTCCGCGATGCGCACATCGACGGGCCGGCGCGTCGGCAGCTCCCGGTGGTGCTTGAGGAAACCGGTCGGGTCAGCCATGCCACTCCTGTCGAATGATCTTATCGGGACCGCTGCCGCAACGCCGGTCAGACACGGGACGACGACATGATCAAGTCTTCGGCCGGCAGGCCGTCCTCCTCGGCTTTGCGCATCGCGGCGAGCACCCGCTTGTAGTCTCGAGGCATGATCTTGACGAAGGAGGACTGCTCGGAGTCCCAGTCCGCGAGCAGGCCCGCCGCCACGGTCGACCCGGTCTCCCGCCGGTGCCGGGCGATCAGGGTGAGCAGCAGCGCCCGGTCGCCGTCGTCCAGCAGGTCCACGTCGACCATCTCGGTGTTGATCCGGCGCAGGACCGGGTTGTGGAGAAAGGCCACGCCACCGCTCATCCCGGCCGCGAAGTTACGGCCCGTGGGCCCGAGCACGACCACGGTGCCGCCGGTCATGTACTCGCATCCATGATCGCCAAGGCCTTCGACGACGGCGGTCGCGCCGGAGTTACGGACGCAGAAGCGCTCCCCCACGATGCCCCGGAAGAACGCCTCGCCGGCCGTGGCGCCGTAGAGCAGCACGTTGCCGGCGACGATGTTCTCCTCGGCGCGCAACGGCGCCTCCTTGGGAGGGAAGACGATGATCCGTCCACCGGACAGGCCCTTGCCGGTGTAGTCGTTGGCGTCGCCCTCCAGGGTGAGGGTCACCCCGCGTGGCACGAACGCGCCGAAACTCTGCCCGGCCGAACCGGTGAACCGCAGCGAGATCGTGTCATCGGGAAGGCCCACAGCGCCGTAACGCCTGGTCACTTCGAAACCGAGCATGGTGCCGACCGTCCGGTTGACATTACGGATCGGCATCTCCAGCCACACGGGCCGGCCATCCTCCAGCGCCCCCTCGCAGAGCTGGATCAGGGAGTTGTCCAGGGCCTTGTCCAGACCATGGTCTTGAGCGGTCGTGCAGTGCAGGGAGCCCTCGAAGGGACGTTCCGGCGCGTGCAGCAACGGGGTGAGGTCAAGGCCGGCGGCCTTCCAGTGGTCGACCGCGGCGCGCGCGTCGAGTACCTCCACGCGGCCAACAGCCTCGTGCAGCGAGCGAAAGCCCAACGCCGCGAGGTACTCACGCACCTCCTCGGCGATGAAGGTGAAGAAGGTCTCCACGAACTCGGGCCTACCGGTGAAGCGGGCGCGCAGCTCCGGGTTCTGGGTCGCCACGCCCACCGGGCAGGTGTCGAGGTGACACACCCGCATCATCACGCACCCAGCGACCACCAGCGGCGCGGTCGCGAAGCCGAACTCCTCCGCGCCCAGCAGCGCGCTGACGATGACATCCCGACCGGTCTTGAGCTGGCCGTCCACCTGGACGACGATCCGGTCGCGCAGGCCGTTGAGCAGCAGCGTCTGCTGAGTCTCGGCCAGCCCCAGCTCCCAGGGGGCGCCGGCGTGCTTGAGCGAGGTCAGCGGGGATGCGCCGGTACCACCGTCATGCCCGGAGATCAGGACGACATCGGCGTGGGCCTTGGACACTCCGGCGGCCACCGTGCCCACACCGACCTCAGCGACGAGCTTGACGTGCACCCGAGCCCGCGGGTTGGCGTTCTTCAGGTCGTGGATGAGCTGGGCGAGATCCTCGATGGAATAGATGTCGTGGTGCGGCGGTGGTGAGATCAGGCCCACGCCCGCCGTCGAGTGCCTGGTGCGCGCGATCCACGGGTAGACCTTGTGCCCGGGCAGCTGGCCGCCCTCACCGGGCTTGGCGCCCTGTGCCATCTTGATCTGGATGTCGTCGGCGTTGGCGAGGTACTCGCTGGTCACGCCGAAGCGGCCGCTGGCGACCTGTTTGATCGAGGATCGGCGGAGGTCGCCGTTGGCGTCCGGGGTGAACCGTTCGGCGTCCTCGCCGCCCTCGCCGGTGTTGGACTTCGCCCCGATCCGGTTCATCGCGATCGCCAGCGTCTCGTGCGCCTCGGCGCTGATGGATCCGTAGGACATCGCACCGGTGGCGAACCGTTTGAGGATCTCCGACACGGGCTCGACCTGGTCGATCGGAACCGGCGGGCGCAGTCCCTCGCGCAGCGAGAACAAGCCGCGCAGGGTGGCGCTGCGCCGCGACAACTCGTCGACGGTGGCGGTGTACTGCCTGAACACCTCGTACTGACGGCTGCGCGTGGCGTGCTGGAGCAGGAAGACCGTCTCCGGGTTGAACAGGTGCACCTCACCCTCGCGGCGCCACTGGTATTCACCGCCGGTGTCCAGGTTGCGGTGGGCAAGCTCCGAGGAGACCACCGAGTACGCCTTGTGGTGACGGGCCGCCACCTCATCCGCGATGACGTCGATGCCCACACCGTCCAGCCGGGACGGCGTCCCGGTGAAGTAGGTGCCCACCAGCTGCTGGGACAGGCCGATCGCCTCGAACACCTGGGCTCCGGTGTAGCTGGCCACGGTGGAGATGCCCATCTTGCTCATCACCTTGAGCACGCCCTTGCCCAGCGCCTTGATGAGATTCTTCTGGGCCTGCTCACGGGTGATGCCGGCCAGCTCGCCGCCATCGAGGATGTTGTCGATCGACTCGAAGGCCAGGTAGGGGTTGACAGCGGCCGCACCGTATCCGAGAAGCAGGGCGACATGGTGGACCTCGCGGGCGTCACCACACTCCACGATGAGACCGACCTTGGTCCGGGTCTTCTCCCGGATGAGGTGGTGGTGGACGGCCGCGGTGAGCAGCAGAGAGGGAATCGGCGCCTTGTGCCGATCGGAATCGCGGTCGGACAGGACGACGACGCGGGCACCGTCCGCGATCGCCTCGCTGACGCCACGGCAGATCTCGTCGAGCCGCTCGGCGAGCGCCGTGCCGCCGCCGTCCACATCGTAGAGGCCACGGACAGTCACCGCCGCGAACCCAGGCATGTCACCGTCGTCGTTGATGCCAACGATCTTGGCAAGCTCCGTGTTGCTGATAACCGGGAACGGCAGGTGCACCAGCCGGCACGACGCCGGTGACGGCGCCAGCAGATTGCCCTCAGGGCCGAGCGTCCGGCCCAGGCTCGTGACCATCTCCTCCCGGATCGCGTCCAACGGAGGGTTGGTCACCTGCGCGAACAGTTGGCTGAAGTAGTCGAAGAGCAGGCGCGGGCGTCCGGAGAGCACCGCGACCGGCGTGTCGGTGCCCATCGAGCCGATGGGTTCGACACCGGCTCGGGCCATGGGCGCGATGATGACGCGCAGTTCCTCCTCGGTGTAACCGAAGACCTGCTGGCGCCGGCGGACCGAGGAGTGGCCGTAGACGACGTGCTCGCGTTCGGGTAGATCATCCAGGGCGATCAGGCCCGCGTGCAGCCATTCCCCGTACGGCGCGGCGGCGGCCAGGTCCGACTTGATCTCCTCGTCGTCGACGATCCGGCCCTGCGCGGTGTCGATCAGGAACATCTTCCCCGGCTGGAGCCGGCCCTTCTGCACCACTCTGTGCGCGGGAAGATCCAGGACGCCGACCTCGGAGGCCATGACAACCAGACCGTCATCGGTTACCCAGTAACGAGACGGACGCAATCCGTTACGATCGAGCACCGCGCCGATGACCGTTCCATCGGTGAACGCAATGGACGCCGGACCGTCCCACGGCTCCATCAGCGCCGAGTGGAACCGGTAGAACGCCCGGCGAGCCGGGTCGATCTCGTCGTGGTTCTCCCAAGCCTCCGGGATCATCATGAGAACGGCATGCGGGAGGCTGCGCCCGCCCAGGTGGAGCAGTTCCAGAACCTCGTCGAAACTGGCCGAGTCGCTCGCGCCGTCCGCGCAGATGGGGAAGATCCGGCGCAGGTCGCCGGGGATAAGATCGCTGGCTAGCAGTGCCTCGCGAGCCCGCATCCAGTTACGGTTGCCACGTACCGTATTGATCTCTCCATTATGAGCGACATAACGGTAGGGATGGGCAAGCGGCCAGCTCGGGAAGGTGTTGGTTGAGAACCTGCTGTGCACGAGAGCGATCGCGCTGGCAAAACGCGGATCATCGAGATCGGGGAAGTAGGCCGAAAGCTGGTGGGTGGTGAGCATGCCCTTGTAGACGGTGGTACGCGCCGACAGTGATGGGAAGTACACACCGGCTTCCCGGCGAGCCCGCTTGCGGACGCAGAACGCCCGCCGCTCAAGGTCCAGCAGATCGATGGGCCCATCGGCGGCGCCGGGAGCACCGGCCGCGGCGGGCAGGCCAAGGAAGATCTGCCGCATCCGCGGCTCAACCTCGGCCGCGGCCCGGCCGACGATGTGGCTGACCACCGGCACCTCACGCCAGCCCAGCACCCGCAGGCCCTCCCCACGGACGATACGGCTGATCGCGCGGACAGCGTTGTCGCGATCACCGGCGACCTGCGGCAGAAAGGCCGTGCCCACCGCGTACTGACCGGCTGGCGGCAGTGGGAAATCGACAACGTCACGCAGGAAGGCGTCTGGCACCTGCAACAGGATGCCGGCGCCGTCACCGGTGTCCGGGTCGCAACCGGAAGCGCCCCGATGGTCGAGGTTGCGCAGCACGGTGAGGCCCTGTTCGATCAGTTCATGACTGCGTCGACCACGGACATCCACGACGAAACCGACCCCGCAGGCGTCGTGCTCGAATGTGGGGTCGTACAAGCCTTGTGCGATCGGCATCCGGCGGGTCCTGTCCGTCTTCAGGGATTCTCCGTGAGGCGGACGACGTTGTCCGGACGCGCCACCGTGACGGGGCTGTCCCGGCCAGGCGCACTCCTGAGTGTGCCACGTGTGCCCGGGATTCGCCGTGATCGCTAAAAGCCCGGAGCCCGATGTGGCCAACCGGGCATGAAACCGTCTTTACGGGCCGCGCTGGGATACTTCGCCGGCCGATGATGCCGGGCGCGACCGCCGGCGGGGACGGGACGGGGACGCTGGGACGGGGAGGAGGCCCGACGTGGATCTTTTACCCTGTCGGGTGGCCGGCCGACGGCTGGCCCGCTTCGGCCTCCCGCGCCGCGCCCCCCTCGGCCTCCCGCGCCGGAGCGACGTTCGCCGCGGCCTGTACCACGGGTTCGGCCGCCGGCCGCGGGGCGGGGCCGGCATCCCCCCGCGCCGGGGCCGGGCCGGCGCTGGCCGGCGGATCGATGGGCCGGCGCACGAGGACGATGGCGGTCACCGCGATGGCAAGGACGACAATCGACACCCAGTCGTTGAGGCGCATCCCGAGGAACGTGTGGGCATCGTCGATGCGCAGCGCCTCGACCCAGGCGCGTCCAGCAGTGTACAGAATCACGTAGAGGATGAACAGCTTGCCGCGGCCAAGCCTGCGGTGAGCATCCACCCACAGCAGGACAGCGGCGACGCTGACATCCCACAGCGACTCGTACAGGAACGTCGGATGGTAGAGCGAGACGCCGGGGACGACCTGATGCGCGGGGTCGATCCGCACAGCCCAGGGCAGATCGGTCGCCCGGCCATAGAGCTCCTGGTTGAACCAGTTGCCCCAACGCCCGATGGCCTGGGCAAGCACGAGCCCGGGGGCCGCGGCGTCCGCGAAGAGACCGAACGGCGTCCCGTGGCGGCGGCAGACAAGCCACACGCCGAGCGCGCCCCCGGCGACCCCGCCCCAGATCCCCAGCCCGCCGTGCCAGATCTTGAGCGCGTCGGCCGGATGGCCACCGTCGCCGAAGTACGCGTCCGGACTGGTGATCACATGGTAGATCCGCGCACCGACGATCCCGAACGGGACGGCCCAGGCCGCAGCGTCCGCGGCGAGGCCGGCCGGCTGACCGCGGGCCCGCAGGCGCCGGTCGGTGAGCACAACCGCGACCAGGACACCAATTATGATCATAAAGGCATACGCCCGCAACGGGATGGGGCCCACGTGCAGGACGCCCGTCGATGGGCTGGGAATCGCGGCTAGAACCACGAGGCCCAACGTATACCGCCGCTCACGCGGCCCGTTCTCGCCGTCGTCATAAAAGAAGCTCCGGTAACAGGCCTGTCCGGCTCGCGCCGCCCAGGCGCCGCCCTGATTGAACGCCCTGTTCCCGGAGCCTCTTCAGCAGGCGCTACCAGGCGCTACCAGGCGCTACCGGAGGGCAGGGGCCGGGGGCCGGCCCGGCCCGAGCGCACGCCGGTGGCGAGGGCGGCCACGGTCCCCCGCACTGCCGCGGCGGCGGCACCCGGATCGTCGCCCGCGCGGTCGGCGTCCACCAGCGCGCTCACCAGCGCCGAGCCCACGATCACCCCGTCGGCGAAACCGGCCACCTCGGCCGCCTGCGCGGGCGTGCCCACGCCCACGCCCACCCCGACCGGCGTGTCGCTGATCGCTCGGACCCGGCTCACCAGCCCAGCCGCCTGCGCGCCCAGCGTCGACCGGGCACCGGTGACCCCCATGAGCGAAGCCGCGTAGATGAAGCCTCGGCTGACCTCGGCAACCCGCGCGATGCGTGCGTCGGACGAGCTTGGGGCGACCAGGAACACCGGGTCGAGACCGACCTCGGCGGTGGCCGCGAGCAAGGGCTCGGCCTCCTCGGGGGGCAGGTCCGGAGTGATCGTCCCAGCACCGCCAGCCGCCGCGAGATCCCGGGCGAACGCGGTGACCCCGTACCGCTCGACCGGATTCCAGTAGCTCATCACCAGAGTGGGCACACCGGTCGCGGCCACCGCCTCCACCGTGCGCAGGACATCGCGGGTGGTGACACCACGGCTCAACGCCGCACCGGCCGCAGCCTGGATCACCGGGCCGTCCATGGTCGGGTCGGAGTAGGGCAGGCCGATTTCGACGATCTCCACTCCTGCCTCGACCATGGCCAGCATGGCGCTGATACCACCGTCGACCGAGGGAAAGCCCGCCGGCAGGTAGCCGATCAGCGCCGCTCGCGCCGCCTCGCGTGCCAGCACGAACGTGTGGCTCAGCCGGTCCCGCTCACCTGGTCGGCACTGGTCGCCTGATCGGCCTCGGTCACCCGCGAAACTCTGCACCGCACGTCCGTTCCGTTGTCAGCCGGTGACACGATCCGGTGAAGCCACCGCGGCCCGGCCAGCTCATGAATGATCAAGAAGGTCAAACCAGCGGGCCGCGGTGTCAACGTCCTTGTCACCGCGACCGGAGCAGTTCACCACGACGACCGCGTCAGGACCCAGTTCCCGGGCAAGATCGAACGCCCCGGCGAACGCGTGCGCGCTCTCGATCGCGACCAGGATGCCCTCCAGCCGCGCGACCGTCCGCAGCGCGTCCATGGCTTCGCGGTCGTCGACGACCCGGTAGGTCGCCCGGCCGGTCTCATGGAGCCAGGCGTGTTCCGGGCCGATGCCCGGATAGTCGAGCCCGGCCGAGATCGAGTGTGACACCTGGGTCTGCCCGTCCGCGTCCTGGAGCAGGAAGGTCCGCATCCCGTGCAGCACACCGGGCGCCCCGCCCGCGATCGCGGCCGCGTGGCGCCCGGTGGACACCCCGTCACCACCAGCCTCGAGGCCCACCAGCCGGACGGACGGGTCGGCGATGAACGGGTGGAAGATGCCCATCGCGTTGGAGCCACCGCCGACGCAGGCCACCACCGCGTCCGGCAGCCGCCCGGTACGGTCGAGAACCTGGGCTCGGGCCTCCACACCGATGACCCGCTGGAAGTCGCGGACCAGCATCGGGAAGGGATGCGGTCCCATGACCGAGCCGATGCAGTAGTGCGTCGTGCCCACGGTGGCCACCCAGTCCCGCATGGCCTCGTTGATCGCGTCCTTGAGCGTCCGGCTGCCCGAGGCGACCGCCACGACCTCGGCCCCGAGCAGCCGCATCCGCGCGACGTTGAGCGCCTGGCGGCGGGTGTCCTGCTCGCCCATGTAGACCACACAGTCCAGGCCGAGCAGCGCACAGGCCGTCGCCGTGGCGACGCCGTGCTGACCGGCACCGGTCTCGGCGATCACCCGACTCTTGCCCATCCGGCGGGCGAGCAGGCACTGGCCAAGCACGTTGTTGATCTTATGCGAACCGGTGTGCGCCAGATCCTCACGCTTGAGCAGGATGCGGGCGCCACCGACATGGGCACTCAGCCGGGCCGCGTCGGTGAGCGGGGTGGGCCGGCCGGCATACGCCGTGAGCAGTCCGTCGAGTTCCGCGGCGAAGGCGGGATCGTCCCGGGCGGCCGCGTACGCCGCCGTCAGGCCGTCCAGAGCGGCGAACAGCGCCTCCGGGACGAAACGGCCACCGAAGCGACCGAAGTGACCGGCGCTGTCCGGCAGCGGGCCGCCCGGGAGGAGATCCTCAGGAGTTCGGCCGACGGTTCCAGCGGAAGTCATCGGCTGACTGTATCGGTCAACGCCCCACCCTGGTCGCCGGGTGAGCGCCCGCGGTGACGAGATCCGCGACCGCCTGCTGGGGATTGCTTCCCGTCACCGCGGCCTCCCCCACGAGAACCGCGTCCGCGCCGGCCGCCGCGTAGGCGAGCAGATCGTGCGGACCGCGCACCCCGGACTCGGCGACTTTGGTCACCTCCACGGGCAACAGCGGTGCCAGCTGGGCGAAGGTGTCGCGATCGACTTCGAGTGTCCGGAGGCTGCGTGCGTTGACGCCGATCAGGCGCGCACCCGCGTCGACCGCACGCGCGGCCTCGTCGCTGTCGTGCACCTCGACCAGGGCGGTCATGCCCAGCGACTCGACGCGGTCGAGCAAACCGATCAGGCGCGGCTGCTCCAGCGCCGCCACGATCAGGAGAACGATGTCCGCACCGTGCGCCCGTGCCTCGAAGACCTGGTACGGGGAAATGATGAAGTCCTTGCGCAGCACGGGCACGTCCACCGCCATCCGCACGGCGTCCAGGTCGGCGAGCGTCCCACCGAACCGGCGCCGCTCCGTCAGGACGCTCACCGCCGCCGCGCCCGCGGCCTCGAACTGCGCGGCGAGGGCCGCCGGATCCGCGATCGGCGCAAGATCGCCCTTTGACGGGGAGCGACGCTTCACCTCGGCAATCACCGAAACGGCCCGAGTGCGCAGTGCCGCGAGCGCGTCCCGTGGATCCGGGACACGCTCAACACGCCGTTTGAGCGTCGCCAGGGAGACCGTGGCCTCCCGTTCGGCGAGGTCGGCTCGCACCCCGTCAAGGATGTCGTCAAGGACACTCATCGGCCGGTGCCCAGGGCTGTCGCAGCCATGGCGCCGATGTTAGGCCAGCGGGCGGCCGGCGGCAGCAGGCCCCCGTCGAGGATCGCTGACTGTCACACTCGGCGGTTGCCCGTTGGTTGGCACAAGCCGGAAACACACCGACATGGGCGAGGCGAAAACCGTCCCACGCCAGGCATGCTCGCCCTCTCCCTACGCATCGTGATTGTCCCGCCGTTGTCAAACGATCTCTGTTGCCGCCGAGAGTGAGCCGCGCCGACCTCGCCCCAGCCCGGCCCCAGCCCGGCCTCGGCCCGGCCTCGGCCAGACCGGGCCCCCGCGTCGGGCAACCGGCGGAACTGTCGATGGCGGAGCTGCCCGCACCGAGCAACCGGCGGCGAACAACCGGCGGCGCAAAAACGGCGAAATCGGTATGCGGCACCCCTGGCCACATGAACACGCCATGACCTACCATCGAACGCGGGTTCGATTACATTCGATGAACCACATCCAGCCGGATCTCTACCGCGGAGGTAACGATGGAGGCGGGCATGTTCCGTGACCCACGGCCTGGCAGCCGAGCTCGATCGGTGCGCTCTACCGCCGCCGCGGCTGAGAGCGTGTGTGAGATCGGGCTTTCGATCAGTGAGCCGCGGCCAGGCGGCCCCTGGCAAGGCGGAAGGCCGAAGCGATACCGAATGAGTTGTATCGGTGTGGCCGACAACGCGGCCAAGGCGCGCCTGGGCGCGGCGAGCCGGAATGACGATCTCACACGCGCTCTGATACCGGCGCCATCCCAGCCGGCTGGGTGCTCCCCGGGGCCACGCGACCGGTGCCGCGGCGGCCATCCACGCCTGCTGGGCGCGACGCGGGCGCCCCGGTCAGGTCGGGTCGTCACCCCGGTCGATGGCCTCCCAGACATCGACCGGTCGGGCTGTCGGGCTCTCATACCGGACGGACAGCGTCGACCAGGTATGTCCACGGAGCGCGACGATCGCGCCGCCCAGAGCGAGAAGCGCTCCCCCGCAGGTGGCAAGCCACGGCGCGGCTGTGCCCCGGATGTCGCGCAGGTTGGTGGTGACGCTCGGGGTGATCTGGCGCACCTGGGTGGCGACACGCGCGGCCGGCAGCGGGTCCGCGGCGATGCGGCCGGCGACGATGGCGACTGCCGCGCCGGCCAGCAGAACCAGCAGACCGACGAGTACACGCCCCCTGCGTCTGGTGGCGGCGGTCGCAACCACTCCCGCGAGCCCGACCAAGCCCAGCCCGGTCACGGCCGGGGCAAGATCCGATCCGGACAGCCGTACCGCCAACGGTGCGGCCGTGACCGCATCCTGTGCCGCGGCCCCGGCCGCCACACTCAGCTGTACCCAGGTCGCCCCGACGGTGACAAGCACCAGCACAGCGCCCAGCAGGCAACAGAGCACCGCCGCAGCCATCGCCCGCCGCCGTCCACGGTGGTCTGGGGACATGTCGACGGGTCGCTGATGGGTGATCATATCGGCGAACGCAACGACTCTGCGATCTCGATCGCCCGCAGCACCGCCGCCGCCTTGGTACGGCTCTCGTTGTTCTCGGCCACCGGCACGGAATCAGCAACGATTCCGGCGCCGGCCTGCACGTAGGCCCGCCCGTCGCGAAGCACAGCGGTCCGGATGGCGATCGCGGTGTCCAGATCGCCGCCGAAATCCAGGTAGCCGACCACACCCCCGTACAGCCCCCGGCGGGTTGACTCAAGCCCCTCGATGATCTCCATCGCACGCACTTTCGGCGCGCCGGTGAGGGTGCCCGCGGGAAACGTCGCCGTGAGGACGTCGATGGCCGAGCGGTCCTCGGCAAGTTCACCGATCACCGTGGAGACAATGTGCATGATCTGCGAAAAACGCTCAACCGCGGCGAACTCGACCACGCGCACCGAACCCGGCACGCAGACTCGTCCCAGGTCGTTACGCACCAGATCGACGAGCATCACGTGCTCGGCCCGCTCCTTTGGGTCAGCCAGCAGCTGCGCGGCGAGCTCAGCATCCCGCTCGGCCGTGGCGCCACGGGGACGGCTACCGGCGATCGGGTGCAGCAACGCCTGCCGGCCCGTCACCTTCACGTGTGCCTCCGGCGACGACCCGACGACATCGTGATCATCAAACCGGAGAAGGTACATATAGGGGCTCGGATTCGACGCCCTCAGCACCCGGTAGATATCAAGAGGCGCGGCTGTCGTCTGCCGCTCGAAGCGCTGGGAGACCACGATCTGGAAACACTCACCGGCCAGGATCTGCTCGATGGCGGCCTCGACGGAGGCTTCGAAGCGCTCTGGCGAGGTCCGCGACGCGAACCCGGCGAGCGAGAGGTCTCGTGGCACCATGGTGGTCGCGACCGTCGGTTCGGTCCACTTGCCGAGGTCGGCGGTCATGACCTCGAGCCGATGCACGGCGTCGTCGTAGGCCGTGTCCAGATCGCCGTCCCCGGTGAACACGTTTGCGATCAGCAGACAGGACCCGTCGCTGTGATCAAATACCGCGAGATCGGCGGTCAGCATCATGCGCAGCTCGGGCATGCCCAGGTCGTCCACGCAACCGGACGGCAGCCGTTCGACCCGCCGGACGATGTCGTACGACAGATAGCCGACCAGACCACCGGTGAGCGGTGGCGCGTCCGGCACCGTGGGAGTACGCAACGCCAGCTGAACCGCGCGAAGTACCTCGAGCGGGTCACCACCGGTGGGAACGCCCGACGGCGCCTGGCCGCCCACCCAGACGGCCGACCCGTCCCGTTCGGTGAGGGTCGCCGCGGCCCGGACACCGATGAACGAGTACCGCGACCACACCCCGCCGTTCTCGGCGGACTCCAGCAGGAAGGTGCCAGGTCCCCCGGCGAGCTTGCGGTAGATCCCGACCGGGGTCTCGCCGTCGGCGAGCAGGCGGCGGGTGACCCCGACCACCGGGTACTCGGCGGCGAGCGCGTGGAAGCCGGCCCGGCCCGGAATGATCTCACCTGTCGTCACGACTCGGCGCTCCTCGGGGACTTCACGGTAACGGCGACGGCCGGCAGGCTCCGGTTGTCGAAACATGTCCGGCTGCCCGTGTGGCAGGCCGATCCCACCTGCTCCACCCGGACCAGGACGGTGTCCCCGTCGCAGTCAAGGGAGACCGACCGAACCAGCTGGCGGTGGCCGCTGCTGTCCCCCTTGACCCAGTACTCACGACGGCTGCGGCTCCAGTATGTGGCCCGCCCGGTGGTGAGCGTGCGGTGCAGCGCCTCGTCATCCATCCAGCCGACCATCAGCACCTCGCCGGTGTCGTACTGCTGCGCAACAGCGGGGAACAGGCCAGCCTCGTCGCGCTTGAGCAGACCGGCTATGGCGGGGTCCAGACGGGACGCGGGGACGCACACGTGCCCATTGTGCCGTGCTCGGTCATGGCAGGTCACCGGCCACGCCCGCCGTCCACGAAGCGTGCAGGCGCTGATACACACCGGGGACGGCAACGAGTTCGGCGTGGGCCCCCCGCTGGACGATCCGGCCCGCGTCAACCACCACCACCATGTCCGCGGCCTCCGCGGTGGACAGCCGGTGGGCGATCGTGACCGATGTCCGCCCTCGGGTCAACGCGGCCAGCGCACGGGCGAGCCGCACCTCCGTGGCCGGGTCGACCGACGATGTCGCCTCGTCCAGGACGAGCAGGTCCGGTACGGCGACATGAGCACGGGCGAGGGCGACCAGCTGACGTTCTCCGGCGGACAGCAAGCTCCCACGT
>NZ_CAKJTO010000031.1:0-46923 GCF_917627405.1 Protofrankia sp. Cj5 | reverse complement strand
GAGTGTCCCGTCCATGAAGGCGGTCCGCGCCAGCGTCGTCCGGGTGATCTCGGCGGTGACCGCCGGTGGCGGTGAGCTGGCCGGGGATGCTGCCGAGGGACGCCGCGCGACGTGCACGGCCACCGCGCCGGCGGCGAGGACGAGCGCGGCCACCACCGCGCCGGTACCAAGGCCGGTGCTTCTCTTCATCGGGCCGCACCATCCCCGCGGGCGGCTGGCCCCACCTGCTGCTGGCAGGTCCGCAGGGCCGACGCCAGGCTCGGGTCGTCCTTGAGCCGGGCAGCCAGCTGATCACCGATGCGCAGGTCACCGGTCACCGGATCGGGGTCCGGATATTCCGGCACGCCGTGTCCGCGCAGACACTCCGCAAGCCTGCGCCGGGCCTGGACCATCGCCTGATCGGGCCTTGGCGCGTCGACAGCCGCCGGCAGGTACGGGCGGCACCTCTCCTGGCCGGTGGCGAGTACGTCGATGTTCGTACGTTCCTTGTCGATCTGCGGCATGCCCTCGACGTTCAGCTGGTCGAGCAGGGTGACACCGTTGCCCAGCAGGCAGTCGCGGTACCGCCTGAGCTGAGCGCCGCGGTCGGCACTGGCCTGGATGGCCGGCGGCGAACCGGTCGAGACGGACACCACGCGCGGTGTGCCATCCCCGTCAGCGCAGCCGGCCAGAAAGGCCACGGCCGCCAGTACGACCGCGGCCACCGGGGCGATCAGCGGACTGCGACACCGGCCCCTGGCCGGACTTTTCGTGTTCGTCATGGCAGGGATTGAACACGGACGGCTATAAAATCACCGTCAGCGATGATGCTTACCCAGTTCTTATACGGATTCGTTCACCATCTCCGCAGGGCCGCGGACCGGTCGAGGGGAGAGCTCTTATGCGGGTGCTGGTCGCCGAGGACGAGGAGCTGCTGGCCGGCGCCATCGCCGAGGGCCTCCGCCGGGAGGCGATCGCGGTCGACGTCGTCTACGACGGCGCCGAGGCGCTGGCATGGCTGGAGATCAACGACTACGACGTCCTGGTGCTCGACCGGGACCTACCGATCGTGCACGGCGACGACGTGTGCCGCAGCCTCGTCGGGTCGCACGCGGCCACCCGGGTGCTGATGCTCACCGCGTCCGGCGAGGTGAGTGACCGGGTCGCCGGCCTGTCCCTCGGCGCCGACGACTACCTGCCGAAACCGTTCGCCTTCCCGGAGTTCGTCGCCCGGGTGCGCGCCCTGGCGCGGCGGGCGCGGCCCGCCGCGCCCCCGGTGCTGCGCCGGGCAGGGGTCGAACTTGACCCGGCACGCTGGCAGGTGACCCGGGACGGTCGCTTCGTCGCCCTGTCCCGCAAGGAGTTCGGGGTGCTCCAGGAGCTTCTCCTCGCCGACGGGGCAGTGGTGAGCGTCGAGCGGCTCCTGGCGAAGGCCTGGGACGAGAACATCGATCCGCTGACCAACGTCGTCCGGGTGACGGTGATGACGCTACGGCGCAAGCTCGGCGAGCCGCCGCTGGTGGAGACCGTCGCCGGAGTGGGGTACCGGCTGCCATGACCAGACTGTCTGTCCGCACCCGGCTGGCCCTGCTCATCGGCTGCCTGGGACTGGTCGTGGGCGGGGTGACGCTGCTCGTCGCCTACCTGGCGGTCGACCACGCCATCGCGCGGCAGCCGATCGATGTCCCCGCCGCGGTGGAGACGATGCCGAGCCCCGAGGAGGCCCCGCAGTTCAAGGCCCAGCTGCTGGCCACGGGGCAGGACATCCGGGAACGGCTGCGCGCGCAGACCCTGGGCCCATTGGTGGATCACGGGCTGGTCCTGACGGCCGGGCTGGCCGCCGCCAGCCTGGCCGCCGGCTGGTTCGTCGGGGGGGTGACGCTGCGTCCGTTACGTCAGATCACCGCCACCGCACGCCGGATCGCGGATCGTAGCCTGCACGAGCGGGTCGCGTTAACCGGTGCCCGGGACGAGTGGTGGGAGCTGGGTTCCGCGATCAACGCCATGCTGTCCCGGCTCGACGCGGCCTTCGCGGCCCAACGGCAGTTCGTCGGCAACGCCTCGCACGAACTCAAGACGCCGTTGGCGATCAATCAGACCCTGCTCGAGGTGGCGATGGGCCGCTCCGACGCCCCGCCCGAGCTGATCCGTCTCGGCGAGATCATGCTGGAGGTGAACGCCCGGCACGAACGGCTGGTGGACGGGCTGCTGGCCCTGGCTCGGGCCGAGCACGGCATCACGGACCCGCGGCCGGTTGACCTCGCCGAGGTCGTCGGGGGCGTGCTCACCCTGCTGCGGCCGGATGCCGATCGGCTGCGGCTGCGGGTCACCGCCGAGGCCAGCCCAGTCGTCGTCGACGGCGACCGCGTCCTGCTTGACCGGCTTGTGCAGAACCTGCTGCAGAACGCCATCCGGCACAACGTCGCCAGCGGCTGGTTACGGCTCGCCGCCGGCCCTGTCGACGGCGACGCCCGGCTCACCGTGGTCAACAGCGGCCCGGTCATCGCTCCGGCGAACGTGCCCGAGCTGTTCGAGCCGTTCCAGCGTGCGGCGAACCGCGTGCACTCGGCTCGGGGCACCGGCCTGGGGCTGTCAATTGTGCGATCGGTCGCGCAGGCCCACGGCGGCACGGTGAACGCCGTCGCCCGCAACGAAGGCGGCCTGGAAGTGGTGGTGACGATCCCCCGCAGCCGGCAACAATCAGACAGCAATGATCAAATGGATTTAATAACAGATCAACTATAGCGAGTCAAGACACGAAACCTCGTGACTACTCCCGCTCTCTACCTTAATGAAGGATTAACCGTGTCAACCGGCCCCTTCGTAAGGGAGAGCAACGAACATGGCAACGAGCATCAAGCGAGGGCTCATCATCGCGCTGGCGGCGATCGCCGCCTGCCTCGGCGTCGGGCTGGGGGTGGCTAGCCCGGCCAGCGCGACTGGCAAGAACGGGGCGCTGGAGGCTGGCGAACTCGGCCTCTACTATTTCACGGGCCAGTCAGGGTACCTGTTTGACCTGTACCTGTCCGACCCGGACTTCAGCAACGACGTGTTCCCCGGAACCAGCATCAGCGCCAACAACAACACCGAGTCCTGGCGGAACCTGGACACCTACTGGTGGCGTGTGTTCACCGGCGCGAACTACACCGGTTCAGGCCTTGACCTAGCTCCGTTCTCCGCCTACAACTTCCCGACGACGTTCTTCAACACGATTTCGTCAGCGTACTACTACACGCCCTGACCACCTGTTTCGGAGTGACCGCCGTTCCGCCCATTGATGCTGGGCGGAACGGCGGTCAGCGTAATGGTAGCGCCGCGACCGGCAGCGCACAGCCTGCCCGATCCACACCGTCGTTCTGGAGACGAATCTATGGCCTTGAAGCGCCGGTGCACCGGAGCCGGTACCGCGCTCGCCGCGCTGCTGGCGCTGGCCGGCTGCGCAGCCCCAGCAGCCAGCACCGAGCCAGCCGAACCAGCCATCGGCGCGGTGCCGCAGCTGCTGGAAAGCGTGGCGCTACGGCTGCCGGTGGAAGATTACCTGCCCAGCCGGGAACAGAACGAGCGCCTCACCAAAGCCAATCTGGCGCTGATCCAGCGGTGCATGAGCCGGTTCGGTATCACGTACGACGTCAAGCCGGTACCCAGGGGCGACTACGGCCCGATCAGCCTGACCGATCGGCGGTACGGCATCACGGACGCCCCGTTGGCCCGGACCGCCGGGTACGGGTTCGGTCCGCGAGACCCGGCGCTGCAGCCAGCACCGGACAGGCCGAGCATCGGAGCCGACGGCCAGACCGTGTTGTCCGGTCAAGGACGCTCGATAGTCAACGGGCTGGCCGTACCGGCGGGTGGGTGCGTCGGCGAGGCTGACCGGACCCTCAACACGTCCGTGCCGGCAGCCACCGACCTGCGCGAGGGCCAGACGACGCAGCTTCGGTCCTTCGAGGAGTCCAAGACGGACAGCCGGGTCAGAAAAGTTTTCACCGCCTGGTCAGCCTGCATGAGCGAGTCGGGGTACCATTACGCCGATCCGCTCGCCGCCGCCGGGGATCCTGCCTTCAAGGGGCCGCCGAGCCCCACTCAGATTTCCGTCGCGCTCGCGGACATCGCCTGTAAGGCCCGGACGAATGTGATCGGTGTGTGGTTCACCGTAGAATCGGCGTATCAACGGCGTGCTATCGCCGCGGATACCCGTGGTTTCGCCAATATTCGTGCCGCAATCGCCGCCCGTGACAGCGCGGCCGCGAAGGTAATCAGCCCGTAGGAAGCGTCCGGCGGCCCTGCCGGCCCGGTGGACGCAGCGGCGGGGATTTCCCGTGCCACCCAACCATCGGCATCCCCAGTGCCGCGGCTGTTGACGGCCGCGGCATTCTCCGGCCAATTCGGCTGACCGGCAGCTCTGGCACCAGCTGGCACCCTCCTGCTTCAGGCCCACGGACGCCTGCCGCATTTCCCGGCTACGGCGTGTTTCGGGAGCCGGCGTTCGACCATGCAGCCGAGTCCAGGTGGTTCCTGGCAAGGCCGCGGGCCACACGGAATACGGATGAGTCGTATCGGTGTGGCCGAGAACGCGGCCAGGGGCCGCCTGGGCGTGGCGAGCCGGACAGCCAGCTTTCGCAACACGCCCTCATACGCCTGACCAGCTACCGCGAGATCGCCCGCGGGCCGCGGCCCATCGCCGCGGGCAGCACCCGTATCCCACCCATGCTGGTGAATGTCCCGCCGCCTGTCCCGCCAGGACCCATCGACGGCGGAATCGAACTGGTGCCCGGTACCCGATCCCACCGTCAACCAGCTGCTGGCTGGTCTCTGGGCCAGTCGATCTGCAGGCCCAGCCGAACCAGTTCCGCGGTGTTGACAGCGCCGGTCTTCGCCCGCACCCGTCGCATGTATGTATCCACCGTCGAAACAGCGATGCCGAGTTTTCTACCGATTTGCGAGTAGGTGAGTCCGTGGGCGAAGTGCGCGAGCACATCCTTTTCCCGAGAGGACAGTTGCGCGAGCTCTGTCAAGTTCCGCCCCTTAGAGCGTGTTTGAGACCGGGCTTTCGATCAGTGAGCCGCGTCCAGGCGCCCCCTGGCAAGGCGGCAGGCCGAAGCGATACCGGATGAGTTGTATCGGTGTGGCCGACAACGCGGCCAGGGGGCGCCTGGACGCGGCGAGCCGGAATGACGATCTCAAACGCGCTCCTAAGAGCGACCGGCAATAAGAGAGTGGACCAAGGAATGGGATTGGGGTGCGTGCGTCGCGCGGCGGCGGCGGGAGTCACCCTGGCGTGCCGAAGGCCGGGATTCTCGCACCAACGACATTACGGTCATCTCGTTTATACCGCTTCATGCATAACCCTTTCGACTGGACGATCCGGACCGGCGGGAAAATCGATCACCGATCTCAACTCGCTGGCGTCGCTGTTTCTACCGGGTGAAACCACTGGAAAGCGGATCCACCGCTGCTTGCTTCGCGAGTGGCCGGCTTGGGCCGGAAGGTCCGTGCGACAGTTCATGGCCAGCCGATAATCCTGGCTCCGCACCCCCAGCCGCCGCCCGGCCAGCTCCATCTACCGGCGGCTGTTTCTCGCATCATAACTGTACTTATACATGTTCATCATAGCTCGTGTTTGAGAAGCGGGATGCCGGTGCCCCTTGGCCTGGAGCAGTGTTCCGAATCGTCTTCTCCTATCCGGTAAATCCCCAGCCGTCTTCGGGCGCGCCTCTTCCCCTGGACTTCGGGCCTGGCCTGGCCTGGCCAGGCCAGGAAACCAGGGTGATAGCAGCCGTGGACCTGGGCCTGTGAGCTGGCGCGATGCTATGGCGCGACTGTTGACATGATTGCCGTCCAGGCCGGTGCGCCAATACCGTCAACATAGCTTGACAAGCTATAATGATCTTTTTGCTGTTCGCTCAGTGGACCCGCCACCCACTATTCGACTGGAGTGACAGCCAGCGGGGTGACCACCCGAAAGGGCGCTCATGGCTATGCGGACGAGGCGGTACGGTTGACGCTCGCAAACAACACAATGCCTTGGCCTCGACGCATTGATTCACTTTTGATTAAGATCAAAAGTGAATCGGGCAGCCGGAAACGGAATCGACATACTCGGCCCATACAGCTGAGCACACGGTGACAGCATCGCGCCCGGACCGCTACCGGCTCGAATAGCCCGGCAACGGCCATAATCGTTGGCGAGGGGAGGAAGCTCCGAAACGTCCGCGCGGGTCGCGCTCGGCGCCCGTCAGAGCTGCCGTTTGCGGGCATGGGTGAGCACAACGCTGCCGGCACCGTCCGGGCTGCGCCGGTCGGACATCGCGATGAGAGGCGCGAGCGGCACGGCCGCGTTCCAGCCGGCCCGGCCACCCCTGGCCGACAGCGTGAGGTACAGCCGTTCGGCCCACGGTGACCGGAACATGTAGGTCTGGCGGACCACAGCCATGCCACAACCACTCAGCAGCTCCGCCAGCTGATCGCCTGAGTAGGTGCGTTTCACCTGATATTTCTCCCGATGCTGGGCCACCAGCCGCGGCCACCGGTGCGCCTGGGTGAGCGCGTCGGCGGACATGACAAGATCCCCGTCCACCGTGAGCACCCGAGCCATCTCGGTGAGCGCGGCTGGGCCGTCGTCGAAATGCTCGATCGCGCAGACCGACATCACCACATCGAAGGAGGCGTCCGCGAACGGCAGGTGAAGGGCGTTCCCCTCGACAAGGGCAGGACGCCGGCGCAGCCCGCGGCCGAAGTCCAGCTTACCCCGGTCAAGATCAATACAGACGGCCCGGCCCCCACGGCGGACAGCCTGACCGGCCCAGTACCCGTCACCGCCAGCGACGTCCAGAACGGTTCGCCCGGCTAGGTCGCCCACCCACGCCAACAACGTGCTCACCTCACGGCGACGAATGACGTGCATCTGATGACCGGCGTAGGCCAGGACATGACTACGCAGTACGCTCACCGGCCACCTCGACGAAAGCTGCCTTGACAAAGCATCACTGCGCGGGCTCCGCCGGAGTGAAGCGCGGCCCGCCCCGCGCGGGCGGGCGGGCGGACGGGCTCGGCATCCCAGGCCAACCTCCCTGTTCTCGGCGCTAACCGCACTACTAGAGCAACATGATATGCAAACGGAAAGTATCCTAACAAGACCCAGTCGCACCTATGACAACCTCTAAGTAACGAACCCACTCCGTATCCACATCTGGAGGGACGATTCCGGCTCGCAGGGCTTCCAGCACGCCCGGCTCGTAGAGACGACGCAGCGCGCCCGCCAGCGACACCGGGTCGCCAGGCGCCGCGAGCAGTCCGTCCACACCGTCGCGCACCGCCCCGGCCAGCCCACCGACCCTGGTCGCCACCACCGGCAGACCGTACAGATGGGCGAGGCCAACGTTCTGAGTCGCCGTCCCCGAGCGGTACGGCAGCACGAGCGCGTCGGCGGCGGCGAACAGCGCGGGCACCTCGGCCGCGGGCACATACCCGGGACGCAGCTCCACTCGCGCCCGTAGACCACGATCGACGACGATCGCGCGGAGGCGGTCGAGCCCCTCCCAGAACTCCCCGGCGACGGTCAGGCGCACCTCCGGCGGCCCCATCGCCAGTGCCCGCAGCAGAACATCCAGGCCCTTGTATGGCCGGACCAAGCCGAAGAACAGCAGCCGGTGATGCCGGTGTCCCCCATCGTCCGCCCCGCCGGCAGCGGTGGCCTGTCGCCCCGGCCACAGATGTGGAGCCAGCATGGCGACCGAGACCGGCCGATCCGTCAGCGTGCGGGCCTGGTCCGCCTCGGTCGGCGTATGCACCACGACCCCCGACACCCGCCTTAACAGGGCGCGGGCCAGCGCCTCATCCCCGGTACGCCGCTCATGCGGCAGCACGTTGTGGCACAGCGCGAGAACGACCGGCCCGCTCCCCGGCCGGAGAGCGGCAAGGATGCCCAGGTAGGCCGGTACCTGTATCGGGGTGACCAGCACAAAGATCACAACATCGACATCATGGCGCAGCCGCCGCCCCAGCCGTACCCACGAGTCCGGGCGTCGCCACGACAGTGGATAGCTCGTGGCCGCGAAAGGCTCTGTCTCAGGGTGGCTCACCCGCTGGTGGCCTGGGTAGAGCCGGACCGGGTACTGCCGCGACCATGACTCGATCCGCACCCGGTGGCCGCGCATAGCAAGCCGGCGTGCCAGCTCCGTCGTGTGCTGGGCCACACCTCCCTTATAAGGGTGGGCCGGACCGACGATCACGATCCGCGCTGGAGCGCTCCCGGGCACCGCCGGCCCGGTCAGCGGCACCCCCAATAGCTCAGGTGGCTCAGGTGGCGGAATGGTGATCGGCATCCCGGCGGGGGCGTCCTCAGTTGTCACTGCGCGAACGGACTATCAGGTCGCCGATCAACGCCAGGACGACGATCTGGAAACCGACCAGGATCGCCAGCAGCGTGGAGGTGGTGACCCGCAGGTCGTAGCGAACGAGGTCAACGACGAGCTTCACGAAACCCAGCCCCATGATCCATAAGGCGATCGGCATCAGCACCCTGATCGGGTCGAAGTACATGACCATCCGCAGCACCTGCAGGATGTACCGGCGCGCGTCCCGGAACGGGTGGAACTTGCTCGTGCCCGACCGCTTCGCGTAACCGATCGGTATGTAGTCGACGGGGTGCTGATTCGCCAGGAAAGCCATCGTGATCGTCGTGACACAGGAGAATCCGGGCGGCAGCAGCCGCAGGTACGGAAGGGACACATCCCGCCGGAACGCCCGCAGACCCGAGTTCAGATCGGGAATCTTCATCCCGGTCAGACGCTGCGCGAGCATCCGGATGAACCACTTGGCCGGCACCCGTGCCCATTTGTGCGTCCCCTGCTCGGTGGTGCGCGCGCCCACGACCTGGTCGACCTCGGGGTTGGCGACAAGGTGGTGGACGAACTCCGGAATCCGCTCGTTCGGATAGGTCATGTCCGCATCGGTCCAGACCACGATCGTCCCCCGGGCATCCTGCGTGCCGATGCGGCGTGCGGTACCCGATCCACCGTTGCGGCGAAACGAAATCAGCCGCATCCGCGGGAAGCGGCACATCGCACTACGTAATAGGACGACGGAGTCATCGGTCGACTTGTCGTCGATGACCAGCACTTCATAGCTGTAGTCGCTCGCATCCATGGCGGCGGTGATCCGCTCCAGCTCATGGAGAATATGATCTTGTTCGTTGTAACACGGAAGAACGATGGTCACGTATGGCGCGGCAGCCGCCTCCGCCACCGGTCCGCCGCTGGATCGCTGCCGGTTCACGGTATGTGTATCCGCGGCCACGGTGC
Organism: Protofrankia sp. Cj5; assembly: GCF_917627405.1. Classification (NCBI taxonomy): domain Bacteria; kingdom Bacillati; phylum Actinomycetota; class Actinomycetes; order Frankiales; family Frankiaceae; genus Protofrankia; species Protofrankia sp. Cj5. Next base: position 37,645 of record NZ_CAKJTO010000031.1, on the reverse strand, counting down.
TCCGCTCCGGAGCACTCGCGGCCGCGGCACCCGTAATCGGGACACCCTGCGTTGACACGTGCGGACCGACAGCCGCGCAAACAACGACAGGTGCATGGAGAACACTGACACTCACGTCGACGCCGCTCCTGAAATTCAGCCGGAAACCATGCGTTCACCGGTATCACCGGTATCACCGGACCGCTCACGGATCGTCGGGCTGAATACCCCTCGCCTCCCTTGTATGCGCTTGGCGCCCAGGGTTGCACGGCCTGCCTGAACACCGGCGAAGGAGGCCTCTTCAGTGTCGCCGCGGCACCCTGATCACACCGTCGTCAGCCGGCCGGCACCCCCTTGAGGCCACCGGGCGCATGAAAGACGCCACGGTCGCGCCTCCTTCGTCCTACTAGCGTCCTACTAGGCTTACCGACCATGAGTGGGCTCAGTGATCGTCTCGGCAGTCATCTCAGGACACTTGACCGGCAGTTCGTCAACGACTTTCGCGAATACGCCCGAAACGTCAGGGCACTGCGCGCCGGGCGGGAGACGTCCGCGCGCTCCTTCACGGCGGGGCTGCGCTACCCAGTCGCGCATGGGCAGCCGATCTGGACCGGATCGCCGACCGTCATCGAGGGGCACGAACGTATCGAGTTCGCCGAGGGGGCGGCCCTTCGGATCGGCCTCGGGCCGTTCGGGATCTCGACCCGGCGGGACGTGTCCGTGCTGCGGATCCATCCCGAGGGACGGCTGCGCTGCGAGGGCGTCGTGTCGGTGCAGCGCGGGGCGCGCATCGTGGTGGATTCCGGCCTGTTGCAGCTCGGCCACAACACCAATATCAACGGCTTCGCGAAGATCCTGGTTCGGGAACGGGTGAGTATCGGCGCCGGCTGCAATATCTCCTGGAACACCCAGATCCTCGACAACGATTTCCACCCCATGACCGTGGACGGGGTGGAGCAGCCGATGAGCGCCCCGGTGATCCTGGAGGACCGCGCCTGGATCGGCACCGGGGCGATCATCCTGAAGGGCGTGACGATCGGCGAGGGCGCGGTCGTCGCCGCGGGCGCCGTGGTGGCCCGTGACGTCCCACCGAAGACGATCGTCGCGGGCTCGCCAGCCAAGGCCGTCGGCCCGGTCGATTCCTGGCGGTAGTCCGCCGCGGGCCGCCAGCCGAATCATGAGAGAGAACGACACATCCCCAGGCTATCACCGAAAGTATCTTTTCCGATACTTAGAGTTGTTAGACTGTCTGGCGTCGATCAGATGAGAACGAATCGGGGCCGGTATGAGCGTCATGGGTGTGCGGGAGGCCGCGAACAGCCGGAAGGCCCCAGCCTCGTGTCCGCTCTGATCCAGGCCCGGCCCGGGGCCTCGGCAACCACAACGGATGAATCAGCCGGTGGTGACGCTGGTATCGAACGCTTCGGCCCGCTGCCGGCACTGCGCCGGACCCCAGGCCACATCTGGCTGGTCACCAGCCTTTTCGGCCTGCTGCTCGCATCCTGGTCCGTGCTGGTGCCGCAGTACCACGCACCGGACGAACCGAACCAGGTCGACGCGGTCATGCGACTCGTCCAGGGCGATGGCTGGCCGCGGCCGGGCAACGCCTTCGTGACGGCCGACGGAGTCGGCGCCATAGCGGCGTCACCATTCGGTAGCCACGCATACCCTTACCAGCTGACAGTCGATCCGATCCCCGCGCGGGACGCGGTACCGCGTCACCTGCGGCCCGCCTGGGACAAGCTTGCCACCGCCGGGCAGCCGCCGGGTTCCATCCAGCAGATCGTCCAGCATCCGCCCCTGTACTACTGGGTGAACGCGGCGATCCTCACCACGCTCCCCAGCGGCGGAGACACCCTGCGCTGGGATGTGACGATCGGCCTGCTACGAATGATCAGCGTGTTGATGCTGACGCCACTTCCACTGATCATCCACGCGACCGCCCGCCGCCTGCGCCTGCCCCCGGCCGCCGCGACGGTCGCGGCGCTGACGCCCTTCGCCGTGCCGCAGCTGCTCCACATCGGTTCCAGCGTCAACAACGACAATCTGCTGATCCTGTTGGGCGCGCTGGTCACGGCGGCGGTCGCCCACATACTGGGCGGAGACACCTCGGCGCGGACCGCGACGTGGACCGGGCTCCTCACCGGCCTGGCGCTGCTCACGAAATCCTTCGCGGTGGTGCTGGTTGTCATGGTCGGCGCCGCGTACGTGGCTGTCCGGCTACGTGGCACCCGCCTGCCCTGGCGGTCCATCGCGCTCTGCGGCACGATGATCATTACTGCCGGTGGCTGGTGGTGGCTGGTCAATATGATCAGATGGGGTACGTTCCAGCCGAGCGTGCCGGGCTTCCCACCTGGGCAGTACGTCGGATCGGACTGGACCGTCTACTGGAGCTGGATGTCAACGGGCCTGCTGGGCCGCTGGTGGGGCTCGATCGGATGGTACGAGGTCGAGCTGCCGTTGCCGCTGGTACTCGCCGCCTCGGGTGTCGTGATCGGGCTTGCCGCCTGCGCCGTGATCCGCGCTTCCGGCTGGACGAACCGGAGCAGCCTGCTGTTCATGCTGTGGCCGACCTTCGCCCTGCTGGTCGTCGTCGGAGCCGGGGCCGCCGTTCATGTGGCACGCACCGGACACATCACGGGGATCTCCGGCCGGTACCTGTTCATGGGCATCAGCGGAGTAGCCGTGCTGGTCGGCGCCGGAAGCACCGCCTTCGGGCCCCGCTCTGCCCGCTGGATGCCGCTCGCGCTCCTGACCGCCGCCGCCGGCATGCAGACAGAGTCGATCAAAGCGGTCGTCGACTACTTCTGGCGGCCGCGCGCGGGCGGTGCCATTGACGCCTGGCAGGCGATGGCCGCCTGGTCACCGTGGCCGGCGGTAGCGGTGGCGGTCTGCTTCGCGATGACCGCCGTCCTCACGGTCGTGACCGCGGCGGCGCTGGCACGCGCCTGCCGTGAACGGACGGGCAGCCTCGCCCCCGTGGCAGCACCGGCCGGGCCAGGACTGCCGCCGGCCGGACCGGACACGCTCTCCACCGCCGGGATCGAGCTGATCGATACCCGCCGGCTCAACGCGTCCGTTCGGCAGTGCCAGGGCCCTGAGCTGCCACCGGTCGTGTCGTTGTCAGGAAATGTCACGATGCTCGGGCGGTCAGGTAGCCGGTGGCCCCTGCCAGCGCGCGGTGCCCGCCCCGCCAACGACCGCCCCGCCAGCCCGGCGGCAGCAAGCCAGAATGACGACCTGAAACAGGCCGAAGGTGGTGCGGGCCCACCCAAAAGGTAAACACGTGCGCGTACGCTGCGGATAGAGGCAGTGTCCGAGGCCAGGGCATAGCAAGATTATTACCAGGAGGGCACGGGTGTCCCTGTCATCCTCGCCACCCCGCGGGTCCGCGGACCTGTCCGCGCCGCTTACTCCCGCCGACCCGCCCAGCCTGGGTCGCTACGTGTTGCTGGGCCGCCTCGGCGAAGGTGGTATGGGCACGGTCTACCTGGGGCGCGGACCGGATGACCGGCTGGTCGCGGTCAAGGTGATCCGAGCGGAATTCGCCCGTATCCCCGAGTTCCGGGCGCGGTTCCGCCGGGAGGCCGCCCTCGCCCAATGGGTCGCCCGGTTCTGCACGGCCGAGGTTCTCGACATGGTGGACCCCAGCGACGCCGCGCCCTACCTGGTCACCGAGTACATCGACGGTCCCACCCTGACGCAGGCCGTGGCCGCTGGCGGTCCGTTGCAGTCGGCCGATCTCGAACGGGTCGCGGTCAGTGTCGCCGCCGCCCTCACCGCCATCCACGCGGCCGGCCTGATCCACCGGGATCTGAAACCGTCCAACGTCCTGCTCTCACCGCTGGGGCCACGGGTCATCGACTTCGGGATCGCCCGCGCCGTGGAGGCGGAAACAGTCATCAGCAAGGAACTGCGCGTCGTCGGCACGCCGGCCTTCATGGCCCCGGAACAGGCCAGCGGGGGGCCGGTCACCGCGGCCGCCGATATCTTCTCCTGGGGCGGGCTCGTCGCCTTCGCGGGAACCGGGTCGTACCCTTTCGGGGCAGGCTCGACGGACGCCCAGCTCTATCGGGTCGTCCACCATGAGCCGAACCTGGACGGCCTGCCCGACATGCTGCGCGACGTTGTCAAAGCGGCGATGCACAAGGCTCCCGACGCGCGACCGAACGCCCAGGAGCTGCTGATTCGCCTGGTCAACCTGGGTACGGTCGCCAAGTCCGACCCGCAGATCACCCAGTTCGTACGGAACGCGCCAGCATCCCCAGCACCGCTCCAGACAACGCTGCCGGACGACAGCGCGGCCAAGGAACCACCGGCACCGGTACCGGCCAAACCACCGACACCAGCACCCGTACCAGCCAAACCACCAGCGACGGTCAAGGCAACCGTGCCGGCACCAGCCGTACCAGCACCACCGGCACCAGCCAAACCACCCGCACCACCAGCACCAGCACCAGCACCAGCACCAGCACCAGCCAAACCACCCGCACCACCGGCACCAGCACCCGTACCAGCCAAACCAGCGGCGACCAGAACCGCCGGTGGCCGGCTCACGATGCGCCGGCCGCCCGGCCCGGATGACGATCGGCGCCGGCTCCAGCTCCGCTGGCACGCTCCGCGCACCAGGGTGATGGCGCTGGTCGCCAGCGCCATCACCCTGGCGGTCGCCGCCGCCATCACGATCACGGCGGTGATGTCCTCCGGCGGAGCCAGGACCGATGTCCGGGGGCGGGCCGATGTCGCACGGAAAGTCGCGGCGAACGCCGACGCGACCCGCGCTGTCGACCCCGCGCTGGCCGCCCGGCTCAGTCTTGCGGCATATCGCATCTCGCCAGTTCCCGCGGCGCGGGCCAGCCTGATCACATCGTTCGCGGGACGGTATGCCACGCCGCTGACCAGTCACACCGGATCCGTCCTCGGCGGAGCGCTCAGCCCCGACGGCAACATCTTCGCGACCGCGAGCGCGGACCGGACCGTCCGGCTCTGGGACATCACCAGGCCGACCCGACCGGCCCTGCTCACGGTCATAACCGGCCACACCGACTGGGTCCTGGCGGTCGCGTTCAGCCCGGACGGCCGCACCCTGGCCACCGGCGGTTTCGACGGCACCGCCAGGCTGTGGAACGTCACCGATCCAAGCCATCCGGCGGCCCAGGCGACCTTGACCGGGCACAACGCGCATGTCCGGGACGTCACGTTCAGCCCGGACGGGCGGCTGCTCGCGACCGCCGGGGACGACAACACCGCCCGTCTGTGGGACGTGACCAACCGGGCCCGGCCACGGCAGCTCCAGGTGCTCGCCCGCCATCAGAGCTGGGTACAGGACGTCACGTTCAGCCCCGACGGGCGGCTGCTGGCGACCGCGAGCGCCGACAACACCGCCCGCCTGTGGGACGTCAGCAACCCCGCCCAGGCGGTCCCGCTGGCCTCCCTCAACGGCCACACCAACTTCGTGTGGTCGGTCGCCTTCAGCCCGGACGGGAACACCCTGGCGACCGGGAGCTACGACGGCACGGCCCGGCTATGGGACGTGCGCAATCCGCGGGCCCCGACGAACCGAACAACGATCAAAGCGGATCCCACCTGGGTCTACGACACCGCGTTCAGCCGCGACGGCCACACACTGGTCACCTCCGGCTGGGACACCACCGCGCGCCTGTGGGACGTCTCCGATTTTGATCATCCGCTGCCGCTAGGGACGATCAGCGGTCAGACCGACTGGGTCCAGGGAGTCGTCCTCAGCCCCGACGGCCACACGTTGATCACATTCAGCGACGACCGGACCGCGCGTATCGCGAACATCGACCCGGCCGCGCTCGTCGCCCAAGCCTGCGCCGACAGCGGCAACCGCCTGAGCGCCGCCGAGTGGCGTGAGCACATCCCTGACCTGCCCTACTCCGGAATGTGCTAGGGAACTACCTCTGGTAACCAGGTTTCTCGATATCAATCACCAATGGTTATCGGTAACCGGTACCGGTTACCGATAACCACGCAGCAGCAACCTGGCAGCCCGCAGTCGCGGATCAGCGACCCTGCTCCTGAGCGCGGCGCCCGCCGTACGGGCCGCGTGTATCAGCGCCGGCTCGTCAACAGGCGGCCTGTGGGGCCTTGCGACGCGCGCGAGAGGCCACGACCGCGAGCTCCTGGCACCCAGCGCCGCCCGCAGCTGTTGTGCCGCGCCGCGCTCGGCTTCCAGCGCGCGTTCGGCCTGAGCCAGCGCATCGAGCAGGCTGAGCTCGCGCGCCGCGTGCTCGGCCAGGGTCGCGTCGAAACGCGCCCACTCCCGCTGCCGGCGCCGGGCCGCCTCAGTCATCTCGTCCTGCATGCGGATCACGTAAAGATAAAGATCCAGACGGTTACGTTCCATCCGGGTCAACAGGCTGTTGCGGACCCAGGGAATCAGCAGCTCCTCCACCCGGGCTGCCCAGGACGCCCGCCGGTCCACCACGACGCCCAGGCCGAAGATCGGTGAAACCAGGTGAAAACGCAGTTCAGGCCGATCCGCGATGAAATCCTCCACCGCGGTGCGGACGCCGTTGCGGGGACCGCCTTCGGTCAACGCCCAGGCGAACGCGCCTTCGCCGCGGAAACCGCCATGTACGGCCTCCGCGCTGTCCAGCCGTACGCCGTGATCCCACGAGTAGGGCTGCCGGTCACGCCGCGGGATCCGGCTGGGCACGTAGTACTGGTCACGACGGCCCGCGGGCCAGCCTACGTCATGCAGGATGACCAGCGGAAAATGGCTGCCGCCGTGGGCGCGGACCGCCTCGTCGACAGTGCGCAGCTCGGCGGACACCGTGGGGAAGTTGTGGTCACCGTCGATCAGATAGGCATCGGCCAACGGAAGTCCGTCAAGGGCCTGCGGGCTGTAGCCGCGTACCGTCACGACCTCGACGGTCTCACCCGAGTCGGGGAGGCCACGAGGATCGGGATCGACGATCAGGAGCCGGCCACCACCGTGACGTCGCAGCATGTCCACGAGCAGGGAGCTGGTGACACCGCTTTCCGAACCGATCTCAACGACGCTGCGTGCCCGCACAGCCTCCACCAGCGGCAACCACACCTCACGGAGCTCGGCGAGGGAATGCAGCAGCAACGGTTGGAGCGTCCGCTCGGTGACAGCTTCAACGGTGCCGTCCGAGGCATCGCCGGCACCGGGTTCGCCCGCGCGGGGAACGGGCTGATCCCCACGTGGCCCGCCGAACCACGGCGACGCGTCGGTGACCGGGCCAGCACCCGATCCGGCCGCGCCCGCGGTGTCTTCGCCCGCGCTGCCTTCGTCAGCAATGCCTGCACCCGCGCCGCCGTCGTCCGCGGTGCCTTCGTCAGCGCCTTTGTCCACAGTGACCTCGTCCACAATGACCTCGCCCACTCGTCCGCTCGTCCGTTCGTCCACGGCGACCGGTCTTACCCCACATCAGTATCTTCAGCCTGATACGGAATCAGGATGGGAGCGGTCAGAAACGGCCGTCGAGTTCACGCAGCAGCCGGCGCGCGGCCCGGCGCGGCAACGGCGTCGCCTCGGCCGAACGGGGGGCGAGCGTCAACGGGCCGGAACCGATCGCCAGCCAGCCGAAGGCCATCTCGACATCGATGGCGTATGTTGCCGCGAGATGCGCCTGTGACACCGGATCGATGACGTAGATGAGCTGCGGGTCGTCGCTGTTGACCTCGATCAGATTCGGCTGCAGTACCCGCGCCCCCACCAGATGCAGCCGCTCTTCCCCGACCACCGAGGTCATCGTCACCAGGTGGGGCTCGGCCAGGTTGTTGAGGTGGAAGGACAGCCGCAGCCAGTCCAGCCGCATCAGACCACGCCGGCCGGCCGGGTCGATGCGCACCCGGCGGACACCGACCCCGTCGACCCGCAGGCGCACCCACGACAGCCCGTCCCGAGCGGACCGGGTGAGCGCGGACTCCTTCGGGCCGTTGACGAAGTCGCTGCCGGTGTCGACATAGACCTCGACGGGCCCCGCGGCAGCCTCCGGGGAGACCTCCGCCGCGTCGATCCCGGCATTCGCCGCTAGCCCACTGACAACGGCAAGGGGCCGGTTCGCCACGGCCGCGACCCCGGCCGGCCAGTAGAGCTCCTGCATCGGGATCTTTTCAAGATCAGCGGCTGTGAGATACGGCATCCGGCGCAGCAGGTCAGCGGGCAACAGCCCCTCGGACACATCCGAACCGAAGTTGTCATCGTGCGCCCAGACGCCGAACGCGAGCGCCTCCTGAGAGGTAGGCCGGGTCACGAACCGCGCGAGCGTGCGCAGCGCCGCCGACCGCGCCCCGTCCTGGAGAAGGGACGGCATCAGCGTCTCCGACCGGCGGTAGCGCAACCACTCCCGCTGGTAGGCGAGTACCCCGTCCTGGACGGCAACCCGCTGCGCGACCTGCGTGCGGGTGGTGTGGTCGGGGCCGAGCAGCGGGTTGTGGTCCTCGTCAAAACCGATCAATGAGCCGGTATCGGGCATGCAGAGCTGCTCGAGCACCTCAGGACTGCGCATCACCTGGCTGAACAGGGCGTCGGGTTCGCCGCCGGAGGCGACATAGCCCTCCAGGCGCAGCCCGGCAAGACGGTGCGCCTGCGAGCCCGAACTCGTCGCCAGGTAGAGGCCCACGACCTCCACCTCGCGGCCGCAGGCATGCAGCAGTCGTTGCAGCAGCGCCTGGATGGTGCCGCCCCAGCCGAGATCGACGACGACCACCGTGCCCGCCGTGCCGAGATGGGAGTCCAGGTAGCGCAGGAAGCGCTCCCGCAGCCGGCTGGCGGTGAGCACGATCTCGCCACGCACCCGCTCGTCACCGCACAGGATCTCCAGCGTTTCGGAGAGCAGGCCCGGGACGTCAAGGCGCCGGCTGGCCAGCGCGGACAGTCCCGCCACTTCCTCCAGGCCCACTCCGAGCTGGCGCAGCAGCTGGCCGACGCTCGGCGGGTGCCGGCGCGCCAGGAACCCCCGCAGCTCCTCGGGGGTGCCCTCGTAGACGTTGGCCAGCGCGCACACGTGGCGCGAGGCCCACAGCGTGGACGCCTCGATGCCGACGTCACCGGCCGGCTCTTCGAGCACCCGGGCGAGGAACGCCCCTTCGCGCATCAGGCAGTGGACGCGGTCGACCCCGTACTCCCGCGCCCGCTGGGCGGCCCACTCACCGAAACCGGTGAACACCGGGCCGAAGACGGTCGCACCGGTCTCCCAGTGCCGGCGCAGGCCCGGGGGAACCGCGGCGGCGTCGGCACGGTGCAGCGTGCGGGCGCGAAGCGCGGTCATACCGTAGTCGCCGGCCACCGGGTCGATCGCGGTGTCGGAGGTTGGTCCGCCGCGCAGCCCTTCCAGGGTGAGCGTCGCCGCCAGCTCGCCCGAGTACTTGGGGTAGTGCACCGCGATGATGCCGTGCTCCCGCGCGCCCTCGACGTCCGCCACCGGGTTGTCACCGAGGTGGATGACCCGGGAGGGCGCCACGCCCGCGGCGGCCAGCACATGGGTGAACAAGCCGTCGCTCTTGCCCACACCAGCGTCGCTGGAGGTGAGGATCCGGGTGAATCTGATCCCGGCGAGTTCTGGCCGGCGGAGCAGCCGGCGGAGCTGCTCCGGGGAGAAATAGGTGTCCGAGACCAGGTACACGGGCCGGCCGAGCTTGGTGATGACGAGCTCGGCGAGCTCGGCGACGGCGAGGTCGGCCCGGCAGACGTCACGCTCGAGGTCGACCTCCATGGTGATCATGTCGTCAACGTCGCCGCTGCCGGGGATGGCGGGCATGAGCACCGACCAGATTTCGTCGAGACGTGCCTCCAGCGTGCCCCGCGCCGCCTGCGCGTGTTGGCGGGCACGGGTCTCCGCGTGCACCCGGAGCTGAGCGAACTGTCCCGCGCTCACGGCCGGCGGCAGCAGGCCGGCCGTGACAAGACGGCGCCCGAGCAGCAGGAAGGCATGGGTGGGTTCGGGAACCAGCCGGAACAGCAACGTGTCGAACACGTCCAGGGTGAGGACCTCGGCCCCACCGGACTCCAGCTGGGACCAGACCTCACGAATCCGGACGTCGGTGAACACGGGCGTCCTCCACCGGCAGCCACCACGGCCGCCTCCGACGGGCCGGCTGGTGCCCGGGTGCTTCTCGGACGGCGGCCGGCCAGAGCTGAATGAACGGGCCGATACTATGGATCGGCTCTGGGGCTGTGGCCACCGGAGTGCCCTACCCGCGAGTACCTCGCTTCGAGATATCTTGCGTATGCCCTGCCGGGTTATACCCCGCGCGGCCGGTACGGCAGGTCGTTTTCAGCGAATCAGTACCGATTTTGCCACATCTTGGCGCGGCTCACGGAAGGTTGTCGGTGTCGAACCTGGTTGACGAGTGGTCCGCACCCGCGACCCAGCGGGACGGCCGGCGCCCCGGCACCCGGGGGCGCGACGGGCAGGAGTCGCGGATGCTCGCGCGCCGCAGCCGGGCCCAGACCCGGGTCCGCTGGGAACTGCTGCGCAACCTGATCCGCAAGGACCTCAAGGTCAAATACAAGGGGTCGACACTCGGTTTTGCCTGGTCACTGGCGAACCCGCTGCTGCTGCTGGCCGTCTACACCCTTGTCTTCCAGGTCATCATGAGCGCCGGAGTACCCCGGTTCGGGGTGTACCTGATGTCCGGCCTGCTGATCTGGAACGCCTTCTCGGCGAGCGTGTCATCGGCATCCGGCAGCGTGGTCTTCAACGCGAACCTCGTGAAGAAGGTCCGGTTTCCGCTGCCGGTGCTGCCGCTTTCCGCCGTCGGGTTCGCCCTCGTCCACTTCGTTCTCCAGCTGATCGTGCTTTTCGTGGTGGTCGCGGCGCTGGGCTACAGCTTTGTCGGCCTCCAGCTGTTCCTGCTCCTGCCCGCGTTCGCCATAGCAATGATCTTCACTGTCGGCCTGTCCATGCTCGTGTCGGGCCTCAACGTCCGCTACCGCGATACCGAGCATCTCCTGGAGGTGGCGCTGCTCGCGTGGTTCTGGCTCAACCCGATCGTGTATCCGGTCGGGCTGATCCACAAGCTGCTGCGCGAGTGGACGTGGATCTACTTCCTCAATCCGATGGCGACGGTGGTCGCGACCTTCCAGCGAGCGATCTACAAAGGGCCGTCCGTGAACCCCGCCACCGGGCAGGGCATCCTCGCCGACCCCGGGTACCTCTTCTACCTTGAGCACCTTGCCATCGCGGGCGTGATATCGCTGGGCCTGCTCTGGTTGGGCATACACGTGTTCCGCAGGATGCAGGCCGACTTCGCGGAAGACCTCTAGAGACGGGCGACAGACGTGTCAGCGCAGCAGTCACCGGCTGAACCGGCCGTCATCGAGGCGTCGGGGAACATCGCCGTGACCCCCGCACCGCCGGATACGCCATCGGTCGGCGACGCGGGGGTGAGTACCCCAGTCGTGATCCAGGCGACCGGCGTGGGGAAGAAATTCGTCTCCTACCACCGGCGGGCGACCAGCCTGAAAGAGCTGTTCGTGCGCCGCGGGCGCACCCATGGAGACGACTTCTGGGCGCTGCGCGACATCGACGTGGAGATCGGGCGCGGCCAGACCGTGGGGCTGGCCGGGGCGAACGGCTCCGGCAAGTCCACGTTGTTGAAGGTGCTGGCCGGAATCCTGCGCCCAACCCAGGGCGATGTCTCTGTCACTGGAAGGATCGCCTCCCTGCTGGAGCTCGGGGCTGGCTTCAACGGCGAGCTCACCGGCCGGGACAACGTCTACCTGAACGCGTCCCTGCTGGGCCTGTCCCGCCGCGAGATCGACCGGATGTTCGACTCGATCGTCGACTTCGCCGAGCTCCCCCACAAGATCGATGATGAGGTCAAGCACTACTCGTCCGGCCAGTACGTCCGGCTTGGGTTCGCGGTGGCCGTCCACGTGGACCCGGACGTCCTGCTCGTCGACGAGGTGCTCGCGGTCGGGGACGAGGCGTTCCAGAAGAAGTGCCTGGCGAAGATCGACGCTTTCCGGGCCGAGGGCCGCACAATCTTGTTCGTCACCCACTCGCTGGATCTGATCGAGAGCATGTGCGACCGCATCCTGGTCCTGGAATCCGGATCAATGATCTTTGACGGCGCACCGGCCGTGGGCACCCGGCTACTGCGGCAGCGGCTCGGCAGCCTGTCCTCGGACGGCCCGGTGCCGCACGAGTTCGCCGTTGCGCGGCCCGTCTCGGTGACCTTCAGCCGCGACCCGGGCGGGCCGCCCCAGGTCCAGTTCAACCCCGGCGACAGGCTTACCGTCAGCATCGCCCTCGACGTCACCGAGCACGCGCCGGAACGCCTCTACCTGCACACCTATGCTCTCGGCCCGCATGAACTGCCGGTCTGGCTGATGGAGACGCCGCCAGGTGGTGTGCCCTGCGCCGCCGGCACCCTGACCGTGGACTTCACCGTGCCAGCGCTGCCTGAGCTGCTCGGCGCGTTCGCGATCAGCGTGCACGTCTCCGACGCCGCGACCGGGGCCGAGCTCACCAGACGGAGGTTCGAGGACCTGTTCGGGATCAACGGATCGCAGGCCGGTGGCCTGCTCAAAATCGACTACGAGACGGGAGCCCGCCCATGAGCGCCCCGGGGACCGCGGCCGCTGGCGCTGGCGACGCGCCCCGGGCACGATCGCGTCGCCTCCAGCCCGTCAGCGCCCAGGACAGCGGCACCCAGAACGGCGGCACCCAGGACGGCGGCGCCGGGCCGCTGGCGACCGTTGTGATCGTCAACTGGAACGGCGCGCATCTGCTGCCCGCGTGCCTGGACGGGACAGCCAAGCAGGTGACCGACTTCGCCTTCGAGACCTGGGTGGTCGACAACGCCTCGCGGGACTCCTCCAGGACCCTGCTGGCCGAGCGCTACCCATCGGTCCGGCTCGTCCCGTCCGAGGTGAACCTCGGCTTCGCCGGTGGCAACAACCTCGCGCTCCGGATGATCACAACCCCCTACGCCGTCCTGCTCAACAACGACGCCGTCCCCGAACCCGACTGGTTGGCCAACCTGCTGGCCCCGTTCACGGCCGCCGGCGGTGAACAGCTCGGCGCGGTCACCGGCAAGGTGGTGTTCCTCCCCCGCTTCCTCCGGCTGCGGCTGTCGACCGCGACCTTCACGCCGGGTCCGCACGACTCCCGCGCGCTCGGTGTCCGGATCTCGTCGGTGACGGTCAACGGCCGGGAGGTCCTGCGCGAGGTCCTGTGGGAGAAGCTGACCTTCGGCGCGGAAGGCGGCGCGGCCGCGCCGTTCTTCTGGACCCGCGGCGACGGTGAGCTTTGTGTCCCGGTGCCCGAGGGCGGCCCGGTCACCCTCGGTTTCACCTGGTCCAGCGAGGCCCCCAAGCCGGTCACACTGAGCTGGGACGGCGGCAGCGCCACCCTGGCCACCGACACCGAACCGTCCACCGTGGAACTGGCCGTCCCCAGTGACGTGACCCGCGTCGATGTGATCAACAACGTCGGCGGGATCGTGCTGCGGGACGGCTACGGTGCCGACCGCGGCTACCAGCAGATCGACAGCGGACAGTTCGCCGAGGCCGAGGAGGTGTTCACCGCCTGCGGTAACGGCATGGCCATCCGCACGGAGCTCGGGCGGGAACTCGGCTGGTTCGATGACGACTTCTTCCTCTACTACGAGGACACCGATCTGTCCTGGCGCATCCGCGCCCACGGGCACACCATTCGCTATGTCCCGGCCGCGGTCGTACGGCACGTGCACTCCGCGTCAAGCGTGGAGTGGTCGCCGCTGTTCGTCTTCCACACCGACCGTAACCGGTTGCTAATGCTCACCAAGAACGCAAACGCCCGGATCGCCGTGGGCGCGGTCGGCCGCTACCCGCTCACAACCGCCTTGATGGCCATCCGAGCGGTCCGCCAGGCATGGGCCGCCCGTAGCCGGCCCGCGCTGCGGCCGACCATCCTGCGGCTGACAGTGATGGCGTCCTACCTGCGGCTGCTACCGGTGATGCTGGGCCGGCGGCGCGCGATCACGCGCACCGCGGCGGTAGGCCACCGCGAGCTGGAGACCTGGCTGGCATCGCGATGACCACACCAGTGCCCACGCAGCGCAACCAGCGCAACCAGCGCAACCAGGAAGAACGGAGCCCCACCACCGGCCACAGCGGCCGGCCCGGACCAGCCAGCGGGCTGCGGGCCGCCGTCTACAACAGGTTCTGGCACTCGATGGGCGGCGGGGAACGCCACAACGGGATGATCGCTCAGGTGCTCGCCGCCGAGGGTGCCCAGGTGGACATCCTCGGCCATGCTGAGGTCGACCTGACAGCTATCGCCGAGCATCTTGGGCTCGACCTGTCCGGCTGCCGCTACCGCCTGCTGCCCGACCGGGGCGACGAGGCCATAGCCGAGCTCAGCGCCGACTACGACCTGTTCGTCAACGGCTCGTACATGAGCCGGCTGATCCCGCGCTCGCGGCATGCGGCACACCTGTGCTTCTTCCCGACACCGGCCGATCACGATGCGCCCGGATGGCGCAAGGCCGCCATCCGGGTATGTGGCCCGCTGCTGCGCGGCGTCCGTCCAGCCGTTGGATACGGTACCGGCTGGTACCCTCCGGAAGGAGGGCGGCGCAGACAGTGGATCTGGACGAACGGCGCGGGGGTCCTCGCGGTTTCGGCCGGCGGCGAACGGGAGCTGCGCGCTGACATCGGCCGGCCCGGGGCGACCGGCATGGTACGGCTGCGCGTTCAGGACGCCCACGGTGAGCTCCTCGCCTCCGTGGAGATCGACGAGTCGTTCAAGCCGGTCGCGGTGCCGTTGCCCGCGTCATCCGCCGGCAGCGAGCTGACGCTGGTCAGCGACACGTTCACGCCGGGTTCCACCACCGCGGGCATCCCCGCGCCGGGCACCGTCGCGCCGGGCATCCCCGCTTCCCGGGACCTGCGCCAGCTCGGCGTGGCGGTCAGCCGGCCGCGCGTGACCGACCAACGCGACGGTGCCCGGGCCCTGCTCGCGTCGCGTTTCCCCTGGCTGCTGGCCAATCCGCGCGATCTGGGCTACCTCGACTCATACGACGTCGTGATGGCAAATTCGGTCTACACCCGGAGCTGGATCCGCCGGCTGTGGCATCGTGACGCGGCCATCCTCTACCCGCCGATCCAGGTGGAGCGTCTCGTCCCGGCTGAGATCCGGGAACGCGCGGTACTGACGGTGGGGCGCCTGTTCGCGCCCGGTCTCGGGCACGCCAAACGCCAGCTGGAAATGGTCGAGTGGTTCGGCGGGCTGTACCGTTCGGGTGCGCTGCCGGGCTGGCGGATGCACGTCGTCGGCGGCTGCGAGGAATCCCAGCTGCCCTACCTGGACAAAATTCGTGAAAGCGCCCGTGGCCTGCCGGTCGAGATCCATCCGAATGCGCCGCGCCATGAGGTCGAGCGCCTGCTGTCCACCTGTTCGATCTTCTGGTCCGCGACCGGGTACGGCGAGGACCCCGACCGCAGGCCATGGACGGCGGAGCATTTCGGGATGACCACGGTCGAGGCGATGGCGGGAGGCTGTGTACCAGTGGTGATCGACCGGGCCGGCCAGCGCGAGATCGTCCGGCATGGGCTCGACGGCCTACGCTGGACCTCCCCCGAACAGCTCGCCTCGTTCACCCGGCGCCTCGCCACCGAGGACGGCATGCGGGCTCGCCTGGCCGCGAGCGCCGTGGCCCGCGCCCAGGAGTTCTCGGACGCGGCGTTCACCGACCGCTGGCGCGAGATCGCCGCTCGGCACCAGCTCTACGCCCGCCGCGCCAGCCCAGCCAGCCTGTCCCCCGACCCGGAAAGCCGAGACCGAAAGGATCGCGGCTGATGCGGGTCATCCTGGACGGCACGCCGTTACTCGGCACCCCCACCGGGATCGGCCGCTACACGGCCCACCTGCTCGCCGAACTGCCCGGCCTGCCCGGTCTGGACGTGGCAGCGACAGCGTTCACCTGGCGCGGGCTGGAGAATTTCGCTTCCGCCCTGCCACCAGGTGTACGCCCGGCCGCGCGCCGGGTTCCGGCCCGGATCGTGCGCGAGGCGTGGGCACACGGGGAACTGCCGAAACTGGAGTGGATGACCGGCGCGGCCGACGTGGTACACGCTACGAACTTCGTGCTGCCGCCACCGCGGCGGGCCCGCGGCGTGCTGACCATCCACGATCTGGCGTATCTGAAGCTGACCGGCACGGTCTCCACGGCCTCCGCACGTTATCGCGAGCTGGTTCCGCGTAGCCTGCGCCGCGCCGCCGCCGTCATCACCCCCAGCCAGGCGATCGCGACCGAGGCCATCGACACCTACCGGCTGGATCCGGAGCTGGTGACCGTGACACCGCTCGGCGTGGACGCCTCCTGGTTCAGCGCGTCGCCGCCGGCTGACCGCTGGCTTGCGGCCCATGGCCTGCCCACCACGTACCTGCTTTTCGTCGGTACACGCGAACCGCGCAAGAACCTCCCCACCCTGCTGGAGGCGCTCCGCGGCCTGCACGCCGAAATCAGTGACGCCCCACCGCTGGTCCTGGTCGGGCCCGCCGGCTGGGGACCAGATCTTGATCTTTCTCGAGTGCCGGCCGGGACGGTCGTCAACGCCGGCTATCTCCGGACCGACGAGCTTCGCCGGCTGGTCGCCGGGGCCAGCGCGCTGTGCTTCCCCTCGTTCTACGAGGGGTTCGGCCTGCCGCCGTTGGAGGCGCTGGCGGCCGGGACCCCGGTGGTCGCGGCTGACATCCCGGCGGTCCGGGAGGTCGTCGGACCGATGTCCGGCAACACCGTGCGGCTGGCTCCACCGATGGATGCCGACGCGTTCACCGACGCCCTGATCGGCGTCCTCAAGGACGACATGGACCCAGAGCCGGGACGGGCGCACGCCCGGACCTTCACCTGGCGACGCACGGCCGAACGTACCGCCGCCGTCTACCGCTCGATCGCCTGACGCCCGCTAACCAGCGCCTACACATGCTGGTTCCTAGCCTGGCAGGGTGCCGATTCCTAGCCTGGCAGGGTGCCGATTCCTAGCCTGGCAGGGTGCCGATTCCTAGCCTTCAGTGCCGCCGAGGTCTAGCATGGGAAGATGTCGATCTCCAGTACCGAAGACCCTGGGCCGGGCCGGGGCAGCGAGATACGACCCCCGTCGCCGGCTTCGTCCTCCTTCCGGCGCAACCTCCTGTCGGTGCTGCTCGAGCTGATCGATTCCGAACCCGTCCTGGTCATCAACGGTGCCCGCACAGTCGGCAAGAGCACGCTGCTGCGGCGGCTCGCCCTACATCACCAGAGCGAGGTCGTCGACCTTGATGACCTCGCGACGCGGCAGGCCGTCACCGCCGACCCGACCTTCTTCGCCGCGGCGCCGTCCCCCGTTCTCGTCGACGAGTTCCAGCACGTCCCCGCGCTGCTGGACGCAATCAAGGCGGAACTGAACCGCGATCTGCGGCCCGGACGATTCGTCCTCACCGGGTCAACCCGTTATCTCACGATGCCGACGCTGTCCCAGTCCTTGGCGGGCCGCGTCCATGTCACCACCCTGTGGCCGCTGGCGCAGGCAGAGCTGGAGCGGCCGGACAGCTATTCGCTCGACGACGGCCTGCCCAGCCGCCAGCAGCAGCCCGCGACCTTCGTCGACCAGCTGATGGACGATCCGGAATCGCTGGTCGCCATCCGCTCGCCGGCACTGTCCCGGGACGACGTGACCCGGCGCGTGCTGGCCGGGGGATTCCCGCTGGTGCTGGGGCGTCCAGAAGGCCCGGCCCGCAGCCGCTGGTTCCGGGACTACGTGCGGACAGTTATCGAACGGGACGTCCTGGAAATCCGCAGAATCAGGCAGCGTGGCCTGCTACCGCTTATTCTGCGGCAGCTCGCGGCACGTACCGGCGGGATACTCAAGGCATCGGACATCGCTCGGGCGGTCAAACAAGATCAAAATCTTGTCGGGGACTTCATCCAGCTTCTGGAAACGGTGTTCCTCGTCCATCGGCTGCCGGCATTCGGTCGAACCCTCAACAGCCGGGTCACGGCCAGTCCCAAGGTGCACCTCGTCGACTCCGGGCTGGGTGCCTACCTGCTCGGTCTCACCGAACGCCGGCTGGTCGCCCGCGACCCGGCGGCCCTCACCGAGTTCGGGCACCTGCTGGAAACGTTCGTCGTGAACGAAGTCATCAAGCAGGTGGGCTGGTCACAGACATATGTCGAACCCGCGCACTTCCGCACGAGCAGCGGGCAGGAAGTCGACCTCGTCATCGAGGCCGACGACGGACGTGTCGCGGCGGTGGAAGTCAAGGCCGGGTCCCGGGTGCCCGGCGAGGACCTGCGTGGCCTGCGGGTGCTCCGGGACAAACTCGGGTCACGCTTCGCCGGGGGCGTCGTCCTCTACCTCGGCGAGCGCAGCTATCACGCTGACGACCAGATTTCCGTGTTGCCGGTCGACCGTCTGTGGACGTGACGGTGATCTTACGGCAACCTGCCACCGACCCGGCGGACCGAAGGCGACGCGATCACGGTTTCCGTGCGCCGCCGACGGCCGGGATCCCCGGGGCACTTGTGGCATTCGCCGTGCTCGCCGGGCTGGACGCGGCGGTGGTCGTGGCGGTGTGGCCGACGCTTGCCCGGCCGCTGTGGTACGACGAGGCATGGCGGGCCTACCACATCAGCGCCTATCACATCGGTGTCGGTACCGGTTCTTTCGACACCTTGAGGACGGCCAACGCGCCGCTGTCACTCGGCTGGCTCGCGGTCGAGAAGCTGGCGGTCGCCGTCGGCGGAAACACCGAAAAGATCCTGCGGGTACCACAGATCATCTCACTGATCGCATTGTCGCTGGTCACCTATACCCTGGGCCGCTGGTGGTTGTCACGGCCCGCGGCCACGATCGTCGCCGGCCTGCTGACGATCAACGGCGGGCTGCTCGTCTACGGGATGCAGCTGAAGTCCTACCTGCCGGAGGCCACCTGCGCGGTGGCCGCGGTGTACCTGTGGCTGCACGCGCGCCGTGCCGCGGACTCCGGCGGTTCGCCGTGGCGGGCGCAGCTGGGCATGGCGGGGTGCGTCGTCATGACCGTCACGTCCCTGTTCGTCCTTGTTCCCCTGCTTCTTGTGGACGTGGTGGACGCCGGCCGGGCACTGCGCGCCCACCGCCTTCGCCCGGCTCGCGTGGTCGGATCAGCCCTGGTCGGCGTTGTTGGATCCCTCCATCTCGCGCTGTTCGTCCTGCCGCAGAGCTATCTGACCACGAATCCGTACTGGCGGAATTTCTTCATCACCCGGGACAACGCAGTCGCCCAGCTGCGGAGCGCCGGATGGGAGTTACCACGCGACGCGTTCACGGCGGCGATGACCCGTCCGGACGGGCAGTTCGGCTCGCCGTTCACAGGGTCACCGCTGCTTACCGATCCCGACCACCGGCTGCATGTCTGCGTAGTCGCGGGGGCGCTCCTGTGCTGGACGATCGGGGTGTACGCCGCGGCGCGGGACCGGGCCGGCCGGGCGCTGCTGGTCACCCTCGGCGGAGCGCTACTGCTGATCGCGGTGGCCGCGGCACGGGGACAGTGGCCGATCGGATTCGTCCGGGCCAACCTGTTCATCCTGCCGTTGCTGTACGTGATCGCAGGTATCGGCGCGTCCGCCCTGATCAGCCTCGCCTGGTCGCGCATCCGCCAGGCATGCCGGTCGCGGCGGTGGTGGCGGTCGGTGGTGGTGATCCCCGCAGCGGCCGTCCTGCTGGCGACGGCGATGACCGCCACCCTGGCCGTCACGGCGGTGAGCGCCCAGCGGATCCGCCAGATCCGAGCCAGCGCGGACAGCCCCCTGCTGCTGGGAGACATGCGGGAGCTGGTCGCCACCGGCGAACGGACCGCCAGGCCGGGAGACGTCCAGATCGTGATCCCCGGGCGATGGGATGAAAGGCAGTGGTACAAGGCTCAGCAGTACTACGTGTCGTACTACGACGGTTATCCGGCGCCCACCGCGCCGACGACGCCGGTCACCGAGATGAACACCCTGGTCCTGCCCCCGCTGGGCTGGGCCGCCTCGATACCTCCCTTCCTCGCCGCGCGTCCGGACGCCGGTGCGCTGTACCTGGTCACCTACAACCTGGTCTTCCCGGACAGCCTCCGCGCCCTTGACAGCACACTCGCCGGGCTCGGTTGGTGCCCGGACGGCTCCGGTCGGCGGTCCTGGCCGCTGACCGGCCAGATCACCCGCTTCGTCCGCTGCCCACTGTCCACGGCCGGACCCGCGGCGTGAAGCCCGCCAGGTGTTCCGGCGCTACCGGAGCGCATTATCGATCTTTGTGCTGGCATCCAGCAGGGCCGCCTGCGGGTCCGCTCCCTGGCTGAGAACGCTCTGGACGGAGGAGTAGACCGCCTGGCTGATGGCGGGGTAGGCGGGCCAGCCGGCGGGACGGGACACAACCCTGGCCTGCAGCCCGGCTACTACCGCGTCATCACGAGTTTCCGGGGGTGCGTTGCGTGCTTCGTCGCGTACCTGCCGGTTGATGGGGATCTGGGAGAGATTGAGGAGAATGCGCTGCGCATGGACGTCGGTCAGCCAGCGAATGAAAATCTTGACAGCGTCGAGGTTGCGGGTGCGCGGGTTGACGTAGAGGCTCCAGCCACCGGTGGTGGAGAATCCCTGACCGGTCTGCCCGGCGAACGTCGGCAGCGGTGCCACGCCCACCTTTCCCTTTTCCTTCAGAGCGCCCATCCTGGCCAGCACGCCGCTCCAGCCGCGGAGAAACATCGCCTGGCCGGACGCGAAGAGCTGGGTGGTGTCGGGCTCCTGGTAACTCGTCGCCTGTGACGGCGTGATCCCCTGTTGGATGAGGTCCCGCAGGAACCTCAGCGCCTGTAGCGCCTGCGGGGAGTTCAGGGCCGCGCGCGGTCCGGCCGGGTCCAGTGTGCTGCCCCCGGCATCAGCCAGAATCTCCGTCCAGACGCAGGTGAGGCCCTCGTAAGCGGCACCCTGCCAGAGGTAGCCATAGGGGGTGCTGTCTTTGTTCCGGTCGGCGGCATCCTTTTCAAGTTCCTCCCAGGTTGTCGGTGGTGTCACCAGATCCTTCCGGTAGAACAGCATTCCCTGATCCTGGAAAAGCGGCACAGCGAAGATTTTGTGCTGGTAACGGGCCGCCGCAAGCAGGCCGGGATCGATACGTTCCCAAAACGCCCGGTCGAACATGTCGTCGAGGCTACGGGCAATGTTCTGGTGAGCGAACTCCGCCGGCCAGATGACGTCTCCCATGTAGACGTCCGGACCATCCAGCCCGCGCAGCCGCTGGAGCAGGTCGGCTCGGTTGACGTCGGTGTCCACCGTGCCGAATTCGATGTTCACTTTGATCGACGGGTAGGCGTTCTCGAATGCGTCGACAAGAATCCGGCGATAGTCGTTCTGGTGCTGGTCGACCGAGCCCGCGTACCAGGTGATCGTCGTGGGCCCACCGCCATCCATACCCGGTCGGGGGCCACGTGATGAGCACGCCGATCCGGCGAGCAGAACGGCCGCGGCCACAAGCAATATCCGGGCACGCGCCGGCCGGCACCGCTTCATGCTGATCGACATACGCCACCCTTCCTATGATCAACGACATACCTGCCGGTAGGGCATACCGGGAACGATCACCGACCAGTCCGCGGGGGCGATGGCGGGCAGCGGCCCGGCGCACAGCCGTGCCCGGACCCGGGCCGGGTCGGTATCCCACAGGACGGGGGTGCCGTCCTGGTCCGCGGTGGCAAACGTGCGGCCATCACCGTCAGGCCGGAAAGCCACCGCCATGGTTCCTACGGGGCCGGTCAGCGTGGCGACGGCGGTTCGGTTAGGCAGGTCCCACAGATGGATGAGCCCATCGACGCCCACGGCAGCCAGCAGCGTTCCGTCACGGTTGATCGATAACGCGGCGATCGGCTGGTTGTTGGTGCCGGGAAGGGTCGCGACAGGGACGCGGGCACGCACGTCCCACAGCTCCACGGTGCCGTCATCACTCCCGCTGGCGAGCGTGCGCCCGTCCGGTGTGAACGCCAACGCCTCGACCGGCGCCTGGACGCCCCTGGGGTAGAAGACACGTGGCTGGCTGTCTTCCGTTGTCAACGCGCTGTCTCCCGCTGCCGACGCTCCGTCTTTCGTTGTCAACACGGCGATCACACCGTCATCGCCGCCGGTCGCCACCGACATCCGCCCATCCGCTCCGGTATGGACGGCGGCCGCGTTGACAGCCCCCGCGTGCATGGATCTCAGCTCTTTGACGACCGTCTTTCTCGCGGCGTCCACCATGACGACGCGGTTCACCCCGACGTCGTTCGCCCCAGCGGGCACCACGAGGATTCCGGTGCCGCTGAAGGCCACGGCCCGCACCGGGCGGATGGGTACGCCGGGCATCGGATCGGTCGGGCCGGTGGTACCGCCGGCGGGCGGGCCCAGGTCCCACTTCCCCACAGTGTCGCCGGAGGTCGGCGCGGCCAGCACCGTGCCAGCCGCATTGAACGCCATCCCGAAGGCCGTACCGGGGCCGTGCCCCGGTGGGCTGTGCGTCCCCCGCAGCTCCGCACGGAACACCGGCTCCGAGCCGCCCTCCGCCGTGTCCCACAGCAGCGGGATGTGATCCCTGCCGGCCGTGGCCAGAACACCGCCCGGCCCGAACGTGGCCGCGCCGAAGACCTCCGGAAGGCCGCTGTCCGCGGGCCCGGAGACGGTCCACAGCCTTACCAGGCTGTCAGCTCCGGCTCCAGCGAGCGTGTGGCCGTCAGGGCCGAAGGCCACGGCCAAGACGTCGCCAACAGGTCCGGTCAGCGCGGTCAGCAGGGTCAGTGGAGCCAGGTTCCACAGCCGGACCGACGCACCGCCCCCACCGGTGGCGAGCCTGTTTCCGTCCTTGCTGAACGCGAGCGTCTGGACAGCGCCGTCAGACTCGGTGACCTTGGCCACCGGGGTGTGAGACACGCTGTCCCACACCGTCACCACCCCGGTGTCGCTCCCAGTCACCAAATGGCCACCATCGGGACTGTAGGCTATCGACCGCACCGATCCGGCGTCACCCGCAACCCGCTTGCTCATACCGGATAGCAGATCCCAGAAGGTCACGGTGCCGTCCGAGCCCGCGGCCGCGACGCTCCGGTTGTCCGGCGCGACCGCAACGACACCGTTGAGCAGCGCCGAGCCGGACAGCGTCGTTTCCCGCTTCCCCGAGGACACGGTCCACACACTCACACCGGCGGAGTCGGCGACGACAAGAGCGTGGCTGTCGGCGGTGAACGCGATGCCGTTCGGGCCGACCGCGTCCTGAAGCGTCGCGATGCGCTGCCACGTCTGGGTGTTCCACAGCCAGATGCCGTCGGGGCCGGCTCCCGCGAGTACGTTCCCGTCCGGGCTGAAAGCCACCGCGTAGACGGCGCCTCCCGCCACGCTGATGCATCTGGTCATCTTCCGGTCGGGCATGGCCCACAGGCAGATCTCGCCGTCGTGCTCGGCCGTGGCCAGCATGGCACCGTCGGCGCGGAAGGCGAGCCCGTGCACCGTTCCCCCGGGCGGTGCCAGCGTTGTACTGCTGTAGCCGGCCTGCGCTGACAGCAGGCTGCCACGGGCCTCCGGCAGTCCCGGATCGATGCTGTACGCCTCGATGCTGAGCTGGAGCGCGGTAACCGGGTCCCGGGTGCGCAGCTGGTCGGCCTGGGTGATGAGCGCACGGGCGACGGCGAGCTTCTGCTGCCGAAGCGCCTCGTGCCGCTGCCTGCTGGCGTCGATCCACTGATAGGTGGCGATGAGACCGCCGACGGTGACGAGAAGCATGAGCGTGGCCAGCACCGCGCCAGCACGCCGGCGGCGGTTTCGGCCCTGGCGGCGGCTGGAGGTGAGAAACGCGCGGATGGTCGCGGTGATGGCGTGCGTATCCAGCGTGGCCTCGGCGTGGGATGCCCGGGGGAGACTCCACAGGTGGCTCGCGGGCTCTCCTTCCCGCTGCCATTCCTCGGCGGCGGCGCGTGCCTGCGCGGCCAGCCGCAGTCGGTCGGTCGCGGCGGCGACGGTATCGGCGAGGGGCGCCCAGACGGTGAGAATCTGCTCATGGGCAAGGTCGATGGCCTGCCGGCCGCCCTCGCCGCGGGTATCGTCCGCGTGGATGGTGAGCAGCCGGCGCTCGACGAACGCGTTCAGCTCGGTCCGGACCTGCTCAGGCAGCTCGTCAAGGTAGGCGCGGCAACGGCTGGCCTGACCGTTCGCATCGAAGGTGACCAGCCGCGCCAGACCAGCCAGCACCTCGGCCTCGCCGCGGCCGGTGGCGGTGGTAGCCGCGGCCAGGGCCGCGTCGGCCTGCCGGATGAGAGCTCCTCGCACACCGCCGAGACGGTCGTACAGGTCACCGGACAGGGCCCCGCCCCGCTCGACCCCCTCAGCCAGTTCAGCCAGGACGAAGGCAAGCAGGGGAAGCGCCTCCCCGCTGCCGGTGTCGGCGACCAGGCGTCTGCACAGGTCCTCGTCAACGGTGATGCCGGCCCGGCGCGCCGGCCCGGTGATGACCCGTTGCAGCATCTTCGGTCCCAGCGGTGTGACCAGGAACGGATCCTCAATGGGCAGGCCGGTGTCTTTCGCGAGTCCCACCAACGGGTCGAGATAGTCCGACCGGACGGTCGCCACGGCGCGTACTGGGCCTCCGGTGGCCTCCAGCAACACCGTCGCAAACCGTCGGCGTTCCGTGTCGGCGGTACGGGTCAGGAGCTCTTCCGCCTGATCCACAACAATCAGGAGATAACGGGCCGACCCCGCGGCGAGGAGATCGGCAACCAGGCGGGTGATGCCTCCTGGCCGGTCGACGGTGTCAGCGACCTGGCCGGCCGTCCAGAGCAGGCCACGCGCGCGACCGGCGGACGTCAACAGCCGAACCAGTTCCACGCCCGGATCAGTGTTCGGGCTGGCCGCCGGCACCAGCGGCGCCAGCACCAGCCAGTCCGGATCGGCCTCCAGCAACGGCGCCAGCCCAGCCCGGACCAGTGACGACTTCCCGCACCCCGAGGGGCCGACAACGGGCAGCAAACCCCCACCCGCGGAATCAGCCGGCGCGCGTAATCGTTCGGCGAGCCGGCGGCTCTCCGCCGTGCGGCCAAAGAACATCCGCGCCTGCCCCGCGGTGAATGCCGCCAGCCCCGGATACACCACCTGCTCGGCCGACGTGGCGACACCGGCCCCATCCATCCGGCGTAACGCTTCCAGCAGCAGCGCGCGGGCAGCCGTCCCGTCGCCCTCCAGCACGGCCTGTTGGGTGATGGCGCTCGATAGCAGGGGGCTCGACACGGCCGGCTCGGCCAGCAGCGGCAGAATCCGCAAACCGGTCGCCAACGCGGCCCCGATCTCCGCCGCGCACCACTCCGACTCGCGAAACTCCTGGGTCACGACCGCGAGGAGCACATCCGTGTGGAACAGTTCGTCGAACAGCCGCTGCCGCCAGGCATCCCCAGTGACCATCCCGTATTCGGGATCCCCACTGAGGAATATCCCGTGCCCCTCCTGCCGCAGCCAGCCGGCGACCCAGGACGCAACAACGGAATCTGCGCTGGCATGGCTGATGAATACCTGCGCCACCACTCACCCCCAGCATCACGGGCATCAGCATCATGTCACACAACCCCGACGGCGTAGAGCGCCTGGCAATATAGGGGTGTAGATCAAAAAACGGGATTGGGATGCGCCGCACCCCTATTACCGGTCGCTCGTCGTCGAACGTGTCGGTCATCCGACACATTCTGAACCGACTGGCCTGGAGACAGGAACGTACGGCCGGTTCCGGGAGGCCCAGGCGCCAGTTCTCGGGCCGGGAAATACCGCCTCCGCTCTCCGCGGACGGCCGAAAGAACCGCCTTCCGCCAGTCAACGGATCCAGCCACCTGGCACACACGGCGCAGGCGGACAACAGGCGCGGAACAGCGTCCGCGTGTACGCCCAATCATGCGGCCACCAGGCCACCGGCGACGGGCAGCGCGAACGTCGGCGGACCGGCCCGGACCGGCCCGGACCGGCCCGCGGGCCGCATGCCTGCACCACGCCGGTCCGGCGGGAGACGGCATGCATGCGCTGCCGGCTGCTGGCCGCTGGCCGCCGCCAGCAGCCGGCAGCGGCCGGATCAGCTCAGGGCGTCCGGCTCAAGCTTGGTGAACAGCGCGCCGGACCAGCTCAGGGTGGTGCCAGCCGGTACCGGTTGCCGTTCCCAGCGGTCCAGGCTGATGCCGAGCACCTCCGCAAGCCGAAGGCAGGTGAACGGCAGGAAAGGCGCGAGCGCGGTCGTGATTCCGGAGATCGCCTGAATCGACACGGCCAGGCTGCGCCCGGCCCGGTCTGGATCAACCTTGACCGTCTTCCACGGCTCCTCGCGGTAGAGGTAGGCGTTCACCTCGCCGGAGATGTCCATGGCGGCCCGCAGCGCCGCCCTCAGTTCCACGCGTTCGATCAGCTCGCCGACGCGGGCCAGGCCCGCGTCCACCGAGGCGATCAGCTCGGCGTGCACGCCGTCGAGCTCGCCGGCTGCCGGCAGCCGGCCGTCGAAACGCTTGCCGATCTGGGCCATCACCCGGTTGACGAGATTGCCCCAGTTCGCGATCAGCTCGTCGTTGATCCGCCGAATGATGTCCGCGTCCGTGATCTCGGTGTCGTTCTGTTCGGGCAGCACCGTCGCCAACGAGTAACGCAGCGCGTCCGGCTGGAGCCGATCGAGGTACTCGCGGACCCCACGCCCGATCCCGGCGGACTTCGACGCCTTCGCGCCACCGAACGTCACGTACTGGTTTGCCGGGACGTCGGTCGGCAGGTCCAGCCCACCGTAGCCGATCAGCATCGCGGGCCAGATCACCGTGTGGAACGGAATGTTGTCCTTGCCGACAAAGTAGTAACTGACCGCGTCCGGATTCTGCCACCAGTCACGCCAGGCCTGCGGGTCGCCCGTCCGGGCCGCCCACTCCCGGCTCGCCGACAGATAGCCGATGACCGCCTCGAACCAGACATAGATGCGCTTGCCCGGACCGAGCTCGTCCGTGGGCAGCGGCACACCCCAGTCAAGATCCCGGGTGATCGCCCGGTCGTGCAGACCGTCCTTGACGAACTGCAACGACCAGTTCATGACATGCCGGCGCCAGCCCTGGCGCGTTTCCAGCCACGCCAGCAGGTCATCGGCAAGGGACGACAGCCGCAGGAAGAAGTGTGTGGTGGCCCGCTTCTCCGGGAGCGCACCAGTGATCTTGCTGCGCGGATCCAGCAGGATGTCGGGGTCAAGCGTGCGGCCGCAGTTCTCGCACTGGTCACCACGAGCCTCGCTGTAGGCGCAGAAAGGGCAGCTGCCGACCACGTACCGATCCGGCAGGAACCGACCAGCCTGCGGATCGAAGAACTGGACGGTCTCCCGCGGCGTGATGTAGCCCGCCTCGCGGAGCCGGGTGAACACCTCCTGGACAACCTCACGATGGTTGTCGGTCATCGTCGACGTGAACAGGTCGAAGCTGATCCCGAGATCATCCCAGATACGCAGGAACTCCGGATGGTAACGATTGACGATCTCGACCGGCGACACGCCGTCAGCATCGGCACGGACAGTGATCGGCGTACCGTGGGTGTCGCTCCCGGACACCATGAGGACCCGGTTTCCCGCCATCCGGTGATAGCGCGCGAAAATGTCAGCCGGCAGGTAGGCACCGGCGATGTGCCCCAGATGGGGCATGCCGTTGGCATATGGCCACGCCACCGCGACCAGGACAGGTCGGCCCTGCCCCGCGGGGGCGATCAAGCTGCTGGTCTTGGTGGTCACGCCCCAACGGTAGCGTCCCGGACCAAAGAACCGGATCCCGCGCCTGTCCGAGCCCGCCGACGCCCGTGAAACGCCCGGCTACCCGCGCAGGGCGTCACCGGACTCGGCGAACGCGGCGGCCAGCGCAACCCGCCACGGACGCGGCGGCGTCAAGCCCGCGTCCGTCCATGAGCAGGACGACAACACCGAGTAGGACGGGCGCGGAGCCGGCCGGGGGAACGCGCCCGTCGTCGTCGGCCTGACCTTCGCGGGGTCCAGCCCGAGTTCGGAGACGACCGCCCGAGCCAATCCGTACCAGGTCGTGTCGCCGCCGCCGGTGCAATGATAGATCCCCGGCCTGGCCCCGGATGCCGCAAGCTCGATCAGCCCCGCGGCGAGATCCACCGTCCAGGTCGGTGACCCGCGCTGGTCATCGACCACAGCCAGGGTGTCGCGCTCACGGGCGAGCTTCGCGATCGTCCGGACGAAGTTACGCCCGGACGCGCCGTAGACCCATGCCGTCCGCACGACGTAGGCGGCCGGGCACAGTTCCAGCACGGCCTGCTCGCCGGCGAGTTTGGTCCGCCCGTATGCCGAGCGCGGCGCGACCGGGTCATGGGTCTCGTAGGGCTTGTCCGCCATGCCGTCGAAGACGTAGTCGGTGGAGATATGCATCATGGTCGCGCCGGCCTCGGCACAGGCGACCGCCAGCCGCGCCGGAGCGGCGGCGTTGGCGGCATAAGCACCCGCCTCGTCGGCCTCGGCACCGTCGACGTCCGTCCAGGCCGCCGCGTTGATCACCACGAGACCGCCCTGGACCTTCGCGGGCCGAGCCTGGTCCGCGACGACCGCCCGGACCCGGGCCGCATCGGTGATGTCGAGCTCACCACGGGTGAGACCCGCCCAGGCCTGGACCCGCTCATCGGCCTCCAGTAACCGGCAGAGATCCGCTCCGAGCTGACCGCCGGCTCCCGTCACCATCACACGCACCAGGCAAGTGTGGCAGACCTCGCCGGCCGGTCACCGCCGGCCCGCATGCTCGCCCGATCCCGCGCGCCCACCCGGCATGAACGAACCGCTATGCATGAACCGGCATGGATGAACCGGCGTGGACGCGATCCTCTCAGAGCGGGTGTGAGATCGGGCTTTCGATCAGCGAGCCGGAATGACGATCTCACACGCGCTCTCAGTGCGGCCGGGACATCATGGCTGGCCATGATATTACGATCATGATGTCGGGGCGACTGAGACCCGGGAGTGGTCGCCGAGCATGAGCCGGTGTGCCCGCGGACGGGCATCCGACGGAACGACTTCGACATCCCGGCCGATCAGCGAGTCCTCAATGCGCCCGATGCCACGAATCGTCGCCCGTTCCAGCACGATCGAGTACTCGATCTCGGTGTTTTCGATCGCGCACGAATAGTAGATCGAGGTAAAGGGACCGACGTAGGAGTCGACAAGCGTGGTGCCGCGGCCAATGATCGCCGGTCCGCGCACGGTGGACCGCACCAGCGACGCGCCCTCCTCGATCACGACCCGGCCCACTATCGTGCTGTCCTCGTCGACCATGCCGCGCACATCCGGCTCAAGGGACTCCAGCAGGTGGCGGTTGGTCTCCAACATGTCGTCAAGCCGCCCGGTGTCCTTCCAGTACCCCTCGACCAGGTGCGGCGCGACCTCGTGGCCCCGGTCCACCAACCATTGAATCGCCTCGGTGATCTCCAGCTCGCCTCGACCGGACGGCTTGATCGCCCGCACCGCGTCGTGGACGGCCGTCCCGAAGAGGTAAACCCCGACGAGCGCCAGGTCGCTCGGCGGCTCCACCGGCTTCTCGACGAGGCGGATCACGCGGCCCTGGGGACCGAGCTCCGCCACACCGAACGCGGACGGGTTGGAGACCTTGGTCAGCAAAATCAGCGCATCCGGCCCGCTGCGCCTGAACTCCGCCACAAACCCGGCGATACCACCAATGATCAGGTTGTCACCGAGATACATCACGAACGGCTCGTCCGCAAGAAAGTCGCGCGCGACGAGGACGGCGTGCGCAAGACCCAGCGGTGCCTCCTGACGAATGTAGGTGACTTTGATACCCAGCGCGGAACCATCACCGACGGCGGCCTCGATCTCCGCCGCGGTATCTCCCACGATGATCCCGACTTCGGTGATACCCGCCTCGGCGATCGCCTCCAGCCCGTAGAAAAGGACTGGTTTGTTGGCCACCGGCACGAGCTGCTTGGCTGACGTGTGGGTGATCGGGCGCAACCGCGTTCCAGAACCACCCGCGAGAACAAGAGCTTTCATGATCCGAACCTTACCGCGCGCCCCGCGGCGGCCGGAAAGGCAGCCGAACCACCGTGGATGGCCGGGCCGCCGGCTCCCGCCGAGCTCCCCGAACGCATGAAAAGGGACATGATCGCACCGCCTTTGGTTACTTTTGGCCGCCCCGCCATATGGCTCGCCCATATGGCGGGGCACCACTGCGCGCATGCGTCACGCGCCTGGCGGGTACCTTCAAGCGACCAGGACCACGCATGGCCACGGCACGGCTGACGCCCGTCATGAGGTCGGCGGCAGCGAATGCGTCCGCGCTCGCCGGGCGGCACCGACCGACAGCTGAACGACGTACATGACCGTGAACCGGCACCAGGTCACGGCGGGGGCGGAGGTGCGGACACGGTGACCGCTCCACGTGACGTCCAGGCGGGCCCACCAGCCGGTCCGCCGCCGTCCACCCACCAGCCAGCGGCGGACGAGCCAGCGGCGGACGACAGCCCACGGCAACGTTCCCTGCTCCAGAAACTGGCCCTCGCCCTCGCGGGCGTCGTGTCGCTGTCAATTCTCCTGGTGAGCAGCGCCGGTTACATCACCTATCGCTATCTCAACGCTCAGATCACCAGGGTGACCCTCGGCCTTGACGACGACGAGGCCCGGCCGCCGCGGGCCGCCCCGGGGACTGAGAACTTCCTGCTGGTCGGATCCGACAGCAGAGAGGGCACCGGCAACCAGTACCAGAGCGAAGAGATCATCTCCGGGCAGCGCTCCGACACGACCATGCTTGCGCACCTCGACGCCAACGGGACAACCACATTGGTGTCATTTCCCCGGGACACACTCGTCACTATTCCCGGACACGGGCGTAACAAGCTGAACGCGGCGATCACAATCGGCGGACCGCCATTGCTGATCAGGACACTCGAAAACCTCACCAACATCAAAATCGACCATTTCGTGTCGATCGACCTCGCCGGATTCAAGGCCATGACGGACGCCATCGGTGGCGTCACCGTCTGCGTACAGCCGTTGCCGGATGGCAGTACCTCGAACCTGCACGACGAGTGGTCCCAGTGGCATGGTGTCGTGGGCGAGAACCATCTCAACGGCGAGCAGGCCCTGTCCTTCGTCCGGCAGCGCTATGGTCTGCCCGACGGGGATTTCGACCGGATCAGGCGTCAGCAGCAGTTCATCAGCACCGTCTTCCAGAAGGCGACCAGCAGCGGCGTGCTTGCCAATCCGGCGAAGCTGGAGAGCCTGCTCGCGTCCGCGACGGGAGCGCTGACCGTCGATGACCACACCAGCATGAGCGACCTGCGCAACCTCGCGACCAGGCTGCGCGACATGTCCGCCGACGCGATCACTTTCGAGACGATTCCTGTCCGGGAGCCCGCCCAGGCCGATGGCGCGAACGCCGCTGGTGAGCTCCGGCGCTACGGCTCTGTCCAGCTCTACGACCCGGAGCAGCTCGCGGCGTTCCTGGCCCCGCTGCGTGGACGCGGCGGCCCGGCACCGAACCCCGCTGAGACCCCGGGGGCGCCGAGTACGCCCGCGCCGCCGGAGCCGGTGGCCCTCCCACCGGCATCGGTCACCGTCGACATCCTCAACGGCACCACGACCAGCGGGCTCGCGATCAGCACAGCGAGAGAGCTCACGGCGGCCGGGTTCCGAGTCGCGACCGTCGGACGTGCCGAGAGCAGGCACACGGCGACCTCGCTGGTGCGCTACGGCCCGGCCGGGCTCGCGGCGGCACGTACGCTGGGCATCGCCGTCCCCGGAGTGGAGCTGCGCGCGGACCGGTCCGCGGGCAGGCACGTCACGCTGGTGATCGGCGCCGACTTCCACGGCATCGACGCACGGGCGGTGGCATCCGCCCAGACGGCGGCAGACAACCCGGCACCGGGCGGGACAGGCACCGGGAACAGCGTCCCAACGGCGGGCCCGACCCCCGCGGCGCCCGCGGCGCCTGCGCTGACCGCCACCGAGCTGACCACCCGCTGCACATTTTAGAGCGCCCGAGAATAGGACTGTCCGGCTCGCGGCTCCCCGCATCCCGCCCGGCCGCGTTGTCGTCGGTCGGCGCCCAACACCGCCAGTGGCTGCCTCCGCCGCCTCGCGACGCACGCACCCCAGCCCCGCCCTTTGACCCACACCCCTATTGCCGGACGATCTCAAACACGCTCTCAGCGGTCGCCGGAGATATCCGGATCACAGTTCTCCACGCAGGTCCGGAAGCCGCCGGGACCGCCAGCCCGTGCCAGCCGCAAGCGCGCCACCAGCCGACGACCGATAGCGACGATATTCAGTAATCGCACTGTTACCATTGGTCGTTTCGTGCACCCAGTGGTGTGGTGGCGTGCGTCTCATGGCAACGTCAGACTGGGTTAAGAGCGCCCGGCAATAGGGGCGTGGATCAAGGAGCGGGGCTGGGGCACGTACATCGCAAGGCGGAGGAGGGAGTCACCCTGGTCCTTGGGGTGTCGACCGACGACAACGCAGCGAGGTGCGTGCCCCAGCCCCGCGACGCCGCGTCCCTGTTGCCGGTCGCTCTAAAAGCGCCCGGCAACAGGGCGTTCGATCAGGGAGTGGCGTCCGGGTGGATGGATCGCAAAGTGAAGGAGGGGTGCGCCCTGGTTCTGGGCGTCGACCAACGAGCCGGGGCACCCGCGCATCGCGCGGCGATGGATGGGCAGCGATGACGCGAGGTGCGCACCCCGGCCCCGCAATACCGCGCCCCCTGTTGCCGGCCGCGTTATCAAGCGCCGCACTATCAAGAACAGTGCGGGTTCGCTCGTCGACCCGGCACCGCGCGATCGCTCCGGTCAAGGAGGCTCGAGAAAGCCGGTGAGTGGCAGATCCATGCGCCGGCTGGCGTTGCCGCCAGAGCTGAGCCCACGGCGTCCGCTGAACCTGCGGCGCCGCCCAGGCCGCTCACCGCTGCGGACACTGTCCGTCAGCGCGGCGGCCGTGTTGTCCCTGGTGGTTCTCGCGGTCAGCTCTGTCGGGTGGGCGGCATACCGCTACTTCAACGATTCGGTCACCGGGGTGACCTGGTCACCCAGTGGCGAGCGGCCAGCCGAGCGACCGGGCGAAATGAATATCCTGCTTCTCGGCGACGACAGCCGAGCAGGCACCCACGGTGAGTACGGCCAGGTCGACGGAGTCCGCTCGGATACCACGATCATCGCCCATTTCGGCACGGACGGTTCGGTCACCCTGGTGTCATTTCCCCGAGACACCCTCGTCACCGTTGCCGCCGGCATCACCCAGACCCCCCGTGACGGCAAGGACAAACTCACCAACGTCCTGTCCTACGGCGGCATCGAGGGGCTCACCCGCACCCTGGAAAAACTGACCAGCCTCAAAATTGATCATTTCATCTCGATCGATCTGGCCGGATTCAAGACCATGACCGACGCGGTTGGCGGGGTGGACGTGTGCGTCGCTCAACTGCCCGGAGGCGGCACGACCAACCTCCACGACAACTTTTCCCAGTGGCGCGGAAAATTCGGGATCAACCATCTCAATGGCGATCAGGCCCTGGCTTTCGTCCGTACCCGCCATGCCCTGCCGGACGAGACCTACCGCGTCGCCCGCCAGCAGCAGTTCCTGTCCAAGCTCCTCGACAAGGCGACCAGCGCGGGTGTATTGACCAACCCCGTCAGGATCACACAGCTGATCGGCGCCGTCGGCGGGTCGCTCAAGGTCGACAACGACCTCACCGAGAACGGCGCCATGATCAAAATTGCCCAGCGGCTGAGCGACCTCGGCGCTGGAAAGCTCACATTCATCACCATCCCCACGCACGTGCCGCTGCGATCCGAGGGCGCCAGCGACGACCAGGGCACGATTCCCCCCCACGGCAACGTGCTGTTCTATGAGCCGGCCGGGCTCGCGCGGGTCCTCGCGCCGCTGCGGCCCGCAACCGGCGACGACACCCTCACCACCACCGGCGCTCCGGCCCTGCCGCCAAGCCAGGTGACCATCGCCGAGGTCCGCAACAGGACCGGGCGGTCGGGCCTGGCCGCGCAGACGACCACGACGCTCGGCGCGATGGGGTTCGCCGGATCGCTCAAACCCACCACCGGCGCGGCGGGGCAGGTCAGCACGGAGATCCGCTACCCAGCCGGGCAGGAGGACGCGGCACGCACACTGTCAGGCCTGATCGCCGGGTCACAGACCATCGCGGACCCGAGGCTCAGCAACGGCCTTGTCGTGATACTCGGCACCTCGTTCACGGGCGTGACCGGCCCGCCGACGACACCGGCGGGATCCCCCGCGATCCCCCCGCGGACGCCCTCCGCCGCTGGCGGCTCGGCTGCCCCCGGCTCGGCTGCCCCGGGCACCGCGGCCACGCCGGCTCCGGCGCCCGTGATCGCCCCGGCGGACACGTCCTGCACTCCGTGAGCGCGGTACACGCCGCGGATCCTGGCTCAACTAAGAGCGCCCGAGGATAGGTCGTTCGATCAGTGAGCGGCTCATCCGCGCCCGATCCGGCAAGGCGGAGGAGGGAGGCGCCCTGGTGCTGGGCGCCGACTGACGACAACGCGGCCGGGCGGGACGCGGGGAGCCGCGAGCCGGACAGTTCTATTCTCGGGTGCTCTAACGTGAACGTCCAATGACACCATCGACCTCCCCGCTGGGACGCCTGCTCGACGGCGTTGTGAGCCGTGTTCTGGATGCCCCGCTTGCCGTCATGCCACCGGACGCGCTCAGCCACACCGACACGGGCACGGGCACGGGCACGACCGGCCCGGCGAACACGACCGGCACCGGGGCCGTCGACGGCCTCGCCGCGCTGCTTGCCCGCAGGCTGCGCGCTGACCCGGCACGCCCGCTGCTGACGTTCTACGACGATGCCACCGGTGAGCGGACCGAGCTGTCCGCGACCACCGTCGACAACTGGGTTGCCAAAACCGCGAACCTGCTCGTGGACACCCTCGGGATCGGTCCGGGCGACACGATCCGCATCGTGCTGCCACCGCACTGGCAGACCGCGGTGATACTCCTCGCGGCGTGGTCCTCAGGCGCGTGCGTGAGTATCGGCCGGCCGGAGCCAGCTACCGACACCCCCCCGGTGGCGATCTTCATAAGAGAAAATGATCTCGATACCCCACTCGCAACGGGCGACGAGGCCGATGTGGTCGCGCTGTCACTGCGCCCGATGGGCGGCCGGCTCCTGCGGCCCGCGCCGGGGGCGCTCGACTTCGCGGCGGAGATCCTCGCCCACGGCGACCGTTTCACGCCACCGGGGCCACCGGCGAACCAGCGGGCCCTGGTACGGATGGCCAGCTACTACGCGCGGGCCTGGGGCCTGGCCGAACGCGACCGTGTTCTGACGACGGCGGGTTATGAGACGCCCGAGGGGCTTCTCGCCGGGCTGCTGAGCCCCCTGGCCGCCGGAGCGTCGCTGGTCGTCTGTCGAAACCTTGACGACGCCCTCCTTGAGCGCCGGATCACCACCGAGCGCGTCACGGCTGTCTGCGGGCCGATGCCCAGCACCCCCACGGGCATCCGGCGGCTCAGCGTGCCGTCGCGCTGAGCCCATCCGGCGGCGGATACCCGGCAGGAGCCTGTCCCGCGATCCTGGCTGCGGGTGGCCAGCCGTGTCCAGGTGGTTCCTGGCCCGGCGGAAGGCCGAACCGATACCGGACGAGTTGTCTAGCGACTCCGGCAATCCGCGTGCGTCCCAGTTCACCGCGTCCGGACACCGGGTACAGACGGGAAAGGTGTCCGGCCCGCGACCTCCTTCTCCCCCGGGCGCTGGAACTCCCCCAGCAACCGCGTTCCCGACCGCTTCTCCGGCTTGACAGTCACCGTGGCACCGGCTCTGACACCGGCAACGTCGGCAGCTGTCCCTGCCCATGACCGCCTGGAGGCCTGACCGCGATGATCGAGCCGACTGATCCGCGCCTGAGTGTCATCGGTACCGGTTACCTGGGCACGACCCATGCCGCCTGTATGGCGGAACTGGGATTCGACGTGGTCGGCGTTGATGTGGACCCGGTCCGGATCAGCTCTCTCGCCGCTGGCGAGACACCGTTCTTCGAACCGGGCCTGGAGGCGCTTGTCCGCAAGAACCTGGAGTCCCACCGCCTGCGTTTCACCACGTCCGTGGCGGATGCCGCGGCTACCGCGGACGTCCACTTCATCTGTGTCGGGACTCCCCAGCTGCCTGGGGCGAACACCGCCGACATGCGCCACGTCGACGCCGCGTTCACCGGGCTCCTGCGGTCGGGAATCCGGCCGGGGGCGCTCATCGTCGGAAAATCCACCGTGCCTGTCGGCACGGCCATGCGGCTGGCGCGACGGCTCGACTCCGAGGCTCCCGGCGTGGAGCTCGCGTGGAACCCGGAGTTCCTGCGTGAGGGCTTCACCATTGACGACACGCTGCGGCCCAGCCGTCTGGTCTTCGGCCTGCGTCCCGAGCCGGCCAAGGCCCAGCGCGCCGAAGCGCTCCTGCGGCGCGTCTACGCCACGCTCATCAACGCCGGGGTGCCGGTCGTCATCACCGACTACCCCACGGCCGAACTCGTCAAGCTTGCTTCGAACGCGTTCCTCGCAACCAAGATCTCCTTCATCAACGCCATGGCAGAGATCTGCGAGGCCACTGGCGGGGACGTCACCGCGATGTCCACCGCGATGTCCTACGACAGCCGCATCGGCGGGCAGTTCCTGCACGCCGGCCTCGGTTTCGGTGGCGGCTGCCTGCCCAAGGACATCCGCGCCTTCCAGGCCCGCGCCGATGAGCTCGGCGTCGGCCAGGCGCTCGGCTTCCTCGCGGAGGTCGACGCCGTCAACTCCCGCCGCCGCGCCAGGACCGTGAGCCTGGCCATCCAGCTATTGGGTGGGATGGCTGCTGGCAAAAAGATCGCCGTCCTCGGCGCGGCGTTCAAGCCCAACTCCGACGACATCCGTGACTCGCCGGCCCTTGACGTCGCGGGCGCGCTGCACCGCGCCGGTGCCGTGGTGACCGTCTACGACCCGGCGGCAATCCCCAACTGCCGCGCGGCCCACCCGCAGCTGACCTACGCGGACAACGCCGTCCTTGCCGCGGCCGGCGCCGACATCCTCCTGCACCTCACCGAGTGGAGCGAGTTCCGTGAGCTCGACCCCACGGTGCTCGCTCCGGTGGTCGCCAGCAGGATTGTCGTCGACGGCCGCAACGCCTTGGACCCAGCCGCATGGCGCGCGGCCGGCTGGGCTTACCACGCGCTGGGCCGGCCCGCCTGACGACGAGCCGCGGCCGGCTGCCTCGCGGCGGTCTCGGCCCGTGGTGTCCGGGCGCTCATGTCCAGGTGGTGACTTCGCCCAACGTGCCGCTCGCCACGTCGTAGACAAAACCCCGGACTGACGTGGACGCGCTTAGGAAGGGGCTGGAGCGAAGACGCGAGACAGATACCCGGATGCTCGCCTCAAGATCGGTGAAGGCGTGGACAGGCCACGCCGGCCGCACCCCCACGTGTTCGAACAGTTTTTCCCGAAAACCGTCATCCGTGATGGTCATCATCCCACACTGGGTGTGCTGCAACAGAATGATCTCCGTCGTGCCGAGCTCGTGCTGGCTGACCGCCAGCGAACGGATCACATCGTCGGTGACCACACCGCCGGCGTTGCGCAGGACATGCGCGTCGCCTTCCGCGAGGCCCAGCAGCGCATGGACGTCCAGCCGGGCGTCCATGCAGGCCAGGACCGCCACAC